>JAZKTI010000194.1:0-5076 GCA_036625635.1 Haloarculaceae archaeon | reverse complement strand
GTATTTTCTTACCCCTGGTGGAATGAAAGGGCGAACCTCGGTCGCGTGCGCCTCAGGGGGCCCTATCCGAGGGAGCGGAGCCTGCGGAGGGACCGAGGATATCCCGCTGAGCGTGCGCGACCGAGGTGAGGGCTTTCTGGGTGTTTGCGGTCGCGGTATCGGCTGCTGTTCCAGAGAGCGAGGTGAGGGCGTTCTGGCTGTCTGTGGGAAGCAGTATCCCCACCTCCAGAGAGCGAGGTGAGGGCGTTCAGGGCGGCTACGGGCGGAGTATCGGCGAGTCGGTTTCCAGCGACCACCCGGACCCACCCTCACCGCCCGTCGTAGAGCCGCGTTCCGATACGCTCGGGCAACCCAGCTTCCTCGACGGCCTCGAGCACCCGGCCGATCTCGTATTCTACCCGATACTCCTCCACTGTTGGCCCCTCGAGGTCGAGGACGGCGTAGGCCGCGCGGGGGTCGCCGTCGCGGGGCTGGCCGACGCTCCCGGGATTCAAAACCACCCCGCCGTCCACGTGCCGGTGGGCCTGGACGTGCGTGTGGCCGAGGACCAGTGCGTCCGCTCCGTCGAGCATCGACGCCTCGAAGTCCTCGGCGTAGGTGTACCGGTCGGGGTCGTCGGGGTGTCCGTGGACGACCCTGAGGCGGTCGTCGAAACACCAGCGCTCGGTGGGCAACTCGGCCAGCCAGCCGAGCTGCTCGTCGGTCAGTTGCTCGCGTGCCTGCTCGACACCGGCGCTCGCGAGCCGGTTGAAAGCGAACCCGCTCCCTTCGGCCACGGCGCGGTCGTGGTTGCCCGAAACAGTTGGAATCTCGCGCGAACGGACCGCTTCGACGCTGTCGGCGTGCCAGGGGTTGTACCCGACGACGTCGCCCCCACAGACGAGGGCGTCGACCTCGGGCATGTCCGCCAGCACGGCTTCAAGAGCGACCAGGTTCCCGTGGACGTCCGAAATGACTCCGATCCGCATGGCTCGGCTCTCGGCGGCGACCCGTTTCAATCCCCGTTGTATATCGCCGTCTCGAACGCGCCGTCGTCCGCGCCCGCCGCCACGGCGGCCGCACAGACGGCGTGTTCGAACTCGTGGTCGTAGACCGCGCGGGCCGCCCCCGCAGCGTCGTCGACGGACAGCGGGAACGGCGACGGACGATCCCGCTCGTAGGTCGCGACGAGCGTCGGTTCCGCCACGGCCTCGACGAGGAGCGCGTCCCGGCGGACGATGCCGACGGCCGCACCGGGGTCGCCCGCAGTCGGGTCCTCGTCCGCCACGCCGACAACGCCGGCGATCCGGGGCGTGTCGTAGTCGTCCTTCTCGAAGTCCAGGGCCTTCAGCGGCTCCGCCAGCGCGTCCCGGGCGGGGACGCCCAGCGCGAGTTTCTCGGCGATGGGATCGACGTGAGAGCCGTTGCCCAGCACCGCGCCCCGATCGGTCAGGCGCAGGCAGTTGTAGGAGATGTAGGGGTTGTCCGTCTCCGGGGCGTCCTCGGTCGGGCCGACGGTGACGGTCCCGTTCCGGTCGACGGCCCGCCTGTTCGGGAACGACCGCGAGGAGACGCGGTAGGCACCGACCTCGGGGCCCACGACGACGAATCGTCCGACGTACATGGGCGGGGGTGGGTGTGCGGGGAGGAAGGGGTTGTCGGTGTGGGCCGAGGTATCGATGAGAGGGGCTTGCTCGAATCGGTGCTTGGACAGCAAAATCCCCGAGACCCGCCATCCTGCCGACCTGCCACTCGTCATCGTATTTCAAATTTCAGTTCCATCGGATGGCTGGAAACCACAGTGGAGGCACCACTATGGCCTGCCCATGGCCACGAGCGTTGAGGAGTGTATTGAGGCCCTGCAGGATGCGGCCGCGACGCTGGGGAAGTCTCCCTCAAAAGCCCAGTACGAGCAACTGGGTCTCACACCGGCTGCGTCGACCATCCTTCGTGTCGTCGGCGCTTGGAACGAAGCGAAGACGGAAGCGGGACTAGAGACGACCCCTGGGCGAGGGTCACGCATCGAGGCCAAACCCCAGGACGTCGAGCTTCCCGACGGAAAGGAGTGGGCAACCCTCTCGCAGGATCAGCGATGGCACTATCGGCACGTCGATCGGAATACAAGACTGTCGTTGGAGAGACGGCAGCGGCACCGTCGCTGGTTGGAGGCGTTGAAACGCGAGTCCGATGGTTGTCGGGACTGTGACGCCACCGATCCAGTCTGTTTGGATTACCACCATCTCGACTCCGGGGAGAAAACGAAGGCAATCAACGAGATGGTTCTCTATGGGTTCTCCAAGTCCCGAATTTCGGAGGAAATTTCCAAATGCGTACTCCTGTGTGCGAACTGCCATCGGAAAGTACATTCGAGTCGTAACGTGCGGGAGGAAAAAGTTATGAAATGCGACCCAGACGAAAAGTCCGATCCGCAACTAACACGAGCGGAGATTCGACGATGGACACACCTGTACGAGGAATCGCTCGGCTGTTCCGATTGCGGATTCGTGGATCACCGTTGTCTGATGTTTCACCACGAGAATAGATCGGCGAAGCGGGACGGCGTCTCCGCGTTGATTGAGCGGGGCTGCGGGTTCCAGGCCGTCCGAGCGGAAATCGAAAGGTGCAGGGTCCTCTGTGCGAACTGTCATCGCCGAGTTCACCTCAGTGAGCACTCGGAAGTGAGCGAAAGCGATAGGGTTTAGTGCCCGAACGGACTCGTTTCCACTGCAGTCCCGTGGTGTAGTGGCCAATCATGTGAGCTTCTGGGGCTCACGACGGAGGTTCGAATCCTCCCGGGACTATCCTGCGACGAACGAACGTGAGGAGCGGATCGTCCCCGGTGGATTCGAACCCTGGAAGTCGCAGCGCCGAGCGGAGCGAGGCGACCGTCTTCCTCCGGTTCGAATCCTCCCGGGTGTGTGAATCTCACACGCATTTTTCCGCCCACAGCCCCTTGACCGCGTATGGCCCGCGGGGTCCTGCCCGCTTTCCGGGGCACGCTTGCCGCGCTCCAGCCCCCGCCCCAGCTCGTCGACTGGTCGCTGTTCGCCATCGTCGTCTTCGAGGCGACCTCCGGCCTGGTCTCGTTCACCGTCGCCGATCCCGGCTGGTGGCCGCTGTTCTGGGCCCACCGGATCGCGGGGCTGACGCTGATCCCGCTGCTCGGGTTCAAACTCGTTCACGTCCGGGACCGCCTCACCGACAGCGCCGAGTGGCGCCCGTCGACGGTCCTGTCGGGGCTGACCCTGATCGCAGCACTCGGTGCGCTTGGAACCGGGATCGCGTGGGCCGTCGGCCTCGACGTCCGGCTCTGGTACTGGACGCTCCTGAGCGTCCACGTCGGCTTCGGGCTCGTCCTGGTCCCCCTCGTCGTGAGCCACCTCGCGAGTCGCTTTCGCCTCCCGCGACGACGCGACTTCGAGCGCCGTCGGACGGCCATCCGCTTCGGAGCGTTGCTTGTCGGCGGCCTCGTGGCCTACCGCGGGCAGGAACTCGCGAGTCGGGTCCTCGGACTGCCCGGCAGTGATCGGCGGTTTACGGGGTCCCAGCCACGCGAGGGGAGCGGTAACGGTAGCTTTCCGGTTACCTCATGGGTCGCCGACGATCCCGACCCCGTCGACCGCTCGGTGTGGAACCTCACCGTCCGCGGCGCAGTCGATTCGCGGCTCGACCTCGAGTATGGGGACCTGGGCCCCGACGCTGAGCGACGGGCGCTACTGGACTGCACGAGTGGATGGTACACCGTCCAGGCATGGCGGGGCGTTCGCGTCGGCGACCTGCTGTCGGCTGCCGGCGTCGACAATGAGGCACGGTTCGTGCGGTTCGTCTCGGTCACCGGCTACCGCTGGAGTGTGCCGATCGAGGAGGCGAGCGACGCCCTCCTCGCGACCCACGTGGGCGGGGAGCGCCTCGACCACGGCCACGGCGCACCCCTGCGTCTCGTCGCACCCGGCCGTCGAGGGTTCCAGTGGGTCAAGTGGGTCGAACGGGTCGACGTGCGGCGGCGCGGTGATCCCGCGCAGTGGCTCGTGACGCTGAGCAGCGGATTCGAGTAGGGCGACGAAACCCTAACTCCCACCCCCCAGGCTATCGCTCGCCGTTCGTTTTGTCGGGCCCCCCCCCGATCCAGTCCCCCGATCGTCCGGCACGCCGATGGGATTTCGGAGCATCCTGGCTGGAATATCTTTCAGTACCGCGATCTACAGAAGTGATCTTCAGATTACAGTTAAGGGGATGCCAGCCCCGTACCGAGACGAGATGTGCCACCCAGACCCCAGCGCCCGGACGCGGGCCACGGTACGCGCGCAGAGCCTTGCCCGAACGCTCCTGGTGGCGCTCCTGCTGAGCGTCGGCCCCCCCCCCTCACCGCCGCGGGTGGTGCCCACCGGCGGCGGCCTCGGGGTTGCCTTCCTGGCCGGCGCCGCGGCCGGCGCGACCGTCACCGTCCTGCGGCGCCGTTCCGGTCAGCTCGCCCCTCGGCGGGCCGGCGATCGGCAGACCGCGACGCCGGTCCTGGACGCCGGCGCCTGAGGACCAAGCCGTCGGTCCCACCGCCGGGACCGCTGGCCGCCGTCTTTCCCTACGCCCCCCCCCGCCTCGCCACCCTCCTTTATTCCTCCGCCCTCTCCTGGGCCCGTTGCAACGAGCCCCTGGCTGAATCCGAGTCGCGAAACCGGCCGACACCGAGGCGGTCCGGACCCTCCACGCCGGTCGACGCGTGGGCCCTCGTCCGTGTCGGCCGACTACGCGCCGGCCGACTACGCGCCGCCAATCCGGCAGGTGGACGAGTTCCTGGTCGCCGAGCGCGACCAGGCCCGAGGAGTCCGAACCACCGGCCTGCTTGCCGCGCTGAGGCCGCCCGTTCGCCGAGGTGATAGGCCACGGGCGCCTCTTGGCGCACGACCGCGCGTCCTCGAGCCAGGAGGAGATAGGTCTGACCGGAACCGCGGTCGAAATGAGCGGGGCCCGTGCGTGTGACGCGGACCCAGGGGTGTAGCGGAGTGAGATCCGGCCCAGACCGATCGCGAGTTCGATGGGGCGCAGTCAGCGTTCGAACCGTCAATCCGTGGCGCCATTGCCCCCGTAGTCTGCCGCGCC
>JAZKTI010000193.1:0-5076 GCA_036625635.1 Haloarculaceae archaeon | reverse complement strand
TGAAGCAATAACTCCCGCGAGCGGACCGCGGGCGGGCTGATTGTTTGCGGTCTCAACAGCAACAAAAACTCCTGCACGGGGGCCAAGAACCATCGACCCAGGTATGGCCAACCAGGTCGCCGAGGCAGATCCGGCAAGCGTTCAAGAGACCCGACCACCTACGCCGGGTCATGCGACTGTTCGTCAGCGTCGACGTCGACGAACTCGCGGATGCCATCGCCGACGTCCAGGAGCGGTTCGCGGACGCCAGCGGCCTCCGACTCACGGAGCCCGAGCAGGCCCACGTGACACTCAAGTTCCTCGGCGAGGTCGACCCCGACCGCCTCCCGACCCTCGAGGAGGAACTCGCCGCTGCCGTCGAGGAATCGGGCGTCGCCCCGTTCACCGCTACCGTCGGCGGCCTCGGCGTCTTCCCCAGCCTCGATTACATCAGCGTGGTCTGGGTCGGCTTCGAGACCGGCGGGGCCGAACTCACCGCGCTCCACGAGGCCATCGAGGAGCGCACCGTCCGAATGGGCTTCGACCCCGAGGACCACGACTTCACCCCGCACGCGACCATCGCGCGGATGGACCACGCCGGCGGGAAGGACCTGGTCCAGGAAATCGTCCAGACGGCGGATCCGATCGTCGGCGAGGTCGACGTCGAGGAGGTGCGACTGACCGAGAGCACGCTGAGCGACGACGGTCCCGTCTACGAGACCCGGTCGCGATTCCCATTTCTCGACTGATAGGAAGCGCTCTGTCGTCGGGCACCCGGCCCGATGCCCGCTCGTTTAGGCCTACCAAATCCAATCAGTTCCGTGATATATATTAGGGAGTCCGGCGAAGTCAGACACACATGGTCGCCCTGGGGAACTTCGTGTTCGTCTTCGTCGCCGGCTTCCTCACCGCGCTCGCGACGGGAGTCGGTGCCCTCCCGTTCTTCGTCGTCGACGACATCAGCGACCGGATCTACGTCGTCCTCTGGGGGCTGGCCTCCGGCATCATGGTCTCGGCGTCGCTGTTCGGGCTCCTGCTGGAGGGCATGGCCTACGGCTCCCGGGTCTGGCTCTTCCCCGGCATGATCGCGGGGGTCGTGCTGGTGGTCCTCGGCCACCGGGTCGTCACGGAGTCCGACGTCAATCCCCGGCAGTACGAGGCGGCCGACTTCAAGAAGCTGATCCTCATCCTTGGCGTCCTCACGGTCCACAGCTTCCCCGAGGGCGTCGCCGTCGGCGTCGCCTTCGCCGAACTCGGCCTCGCCTCGGCTGCGCCCGGAGACACGATCATGATCCTGGGCTACGCGGCGCCAATTCTGGGTATCTTCATGACCATCGCGATCTCCATCCACAACGTTCCGGAGGGCGTCGCTATCTCCATCCCCCTGGAGGCGATGGGCGTCTCGAACCTCCGGAAGGTCTGGTGGGCGGTGTTCTCGAGTCTGCCCCAGCCCATCGGGGCGGTCATCGCCTTCTACTTCGTCAGCCTCGCAAAGGAGTTCCTGCCCTTCGGCTTCGGCTTCGCCGCCGGCGCCATGATCTACCTCGTCGTGACCGAGTTCATTCCCGAGGGGCTCGAGACCGGCGAGGGCCTCCCGAGCGGCGGGCGACCGGAACTCGTCGGCGGCGTCCTCGTCGGCGTGCTCGTGATGGTCCCACTGGCGTTCGTATAGGCCAGTGGCGGCAAGCCCCCCGTTCCGGCGACCAATCAGGTGACTGCCCCAGCTCCGGGACGGGTCCGGTCGCGGACCGGTCCTGCCCCACGGTCCGGGCAGTCCTACCGGCCTGCGCGGCCCCACCGACAAGTGCCGGCGCACCGGTCGCGCTCTCAGACGCCCAGCCCTCCGGCACGGGCGGCGAACGGCCGAAGGAACACACATTTATGCACCGGCTGGATACACGGGACCACCATGAGTAAGAAGACGAAGGCCAAGAAGAAGCGGCTGGCCAAACTGGAGCGCCAGAACACGCGCATTCCTGCCTGGGTCATCCTCAAGACCGACCGGGACGTCCAGCAGAACCCCAAGCGCCGCCACTGGCGCCGGAGTGACACGGACGAATGAGCGCCGGGGACTTCGACGAGCGCGTCGTGACGGTGCCGCTCAGGGACGTCAAGGCCGGCACGGCCTCGGACGCCGCCGACCGGGCGATGGGGCTTGTGCGGGAGCACCTGGCACAGCACTTCTCCGTCCCGGAGGATGCCGTCCGGCTGGATCCCTCGATCAACGAGGCGGTCTGGGCCGGAGGACGGGCCTCGCCGCCGAGTAAACTCCGCGTCCGCGCCGCCCGGTTCGAGGAAGAGGGCGAGGGCGTCGTCGAGGCAGAGACGGCGGAATAACGTGCTCCGGGCGGCCTTCTCCGGTTCGTCCTACGTCGGCGTCTACGCCCGAGCAACGAACGACTGTCTGCTCCTCAGGCCGGATCTCGACGCGGAGCTCGGGGACTCCCTCGCGGACGAACTCGAGGTGCCCGTCATCGAGACGACCGTCGGGGGCTCGGGCACGGTGGGATCCCTCGCCGTCGGCAACGAGAACGGCCTCCTCGTGAGCAGTCGGGTCCGCGAGCGAGAGGTCGACCGCATCGTCGACGTGGTCGATCTGCCCGTCACCGAACTCCCCGGCCGGATCAACGCGGCCGGGAACGTCGTCCTGACGAACGAGACGGGTGCCTACGTCCACCCGGACCTCTCCCGAGCAGCCGTCCGGGCCGTCCGCGAGGGGCTGGACGTCCCCGTCGAGCGGGGCGACCTCGCCGGCGTCCAGACGGTCGGGATGGCCGCCGTCGCGACGAACGACGGCGTCCTGGCTCACCCAAAAGCGACCGACGAAGAACTCGACCGCCTCGAGGAGGTCCTGGGGGTCCCGGCGGACATCGGGACCATCAACTACGGCGGCCCGCTCGTCGGCTCCGGCCTGATCGCCAACGACCGCGGCTTCGTGGTCGGCAACGACACCAGCGGGCCCGAACTCGGTCGCATCGAGGCGACGCTGGGCTACGTGGACTGAGGACGGTCGCGAGGCGGTCGCAGGTCCACGGCCCGGGCGTGACGAGGACACCGGAGGCGGTCGCAGGTCCACGGCCCGGGCGTGACGAGGACACCGGAGGCGGTCGCAGGTCCACGGCATCCGTCCGGGGTGGAGGCAGGCCGAGGACCTCCGGAGCACGGCGAAGGCGGGGCCCACATGGCGGAGTAGGAAGATTCATCCGACTCGGTCACCCACCCGGATACATGAGTTCATTTTCAGTCAGCGGTACCTGGAAAGCCCGGGATGGCTGGCAGCGCTTCGAGAAGCGGGTCGATGCGGAGAACGAGGACGTCGCGGCCGAACACGTCCTTGCCGAATTCGGCTCGAAACACGGGCTCGAGCGCACAAAAGTCGAGATCGAGGAGGTAAAGGCATGAGTCTCGGGGGCGGCGGCAATCAGCGGCTCCAGGAACTCGCCCAAGAACTCGAAGCGATCGAGGAGCAGAAGGATGCCATCCAGGGCGAGATCGCGGGCCTCGAAGCGGAGAAACGCGAGATAGACGAAGCCATCGACGCGATTGACGAACTCGATACCGGCGACACGGTCCAGGTCCCGCTCGGCGGCGGAGCCTTCGTGCGGGCCACCATCCAGGACATGGCTGAGATCGTCGTCGATCTGGGCGGCGATTACGCAGCCGAGCGCGACCAGGACGGGGCCGTCTCCAGCCTCGAATCGAAGAAGGAGGCCGTCGACGACCGCATCGAGGACCTGCGGAGCGAGATCGCCGAACTCGAGACCCACTCCGAGGAACTCGAGCAGGAGGCACAGCAGGCGCAGGCCCAGCAGATGCAACAGATGCAGCAACAGCAGCAACAGCAGCAACAGCAACAGCCAGACGAGTAGTCGATGTTCGAGGGACTGAAGGACAAGCTCACGGGCTTCTCCAGCGAGGTGGAAGAGGAGGCCGACATCGAGGCTGCCGCCGAAGCGGCCGATGCAGACGAGGTTGGCGAGGGCGACGAAATGGCCGAGGGCGACGGAATGGCCGAGGGCGACAAGGCAGGCACCGCCCGGTCCCCGGACAGGGCTGAGGAAGGTGCCGATCAGGCTGCCGGTGTCGGTGAGCGGGCTGGGGACAGTGGTGACCAGGCTGGGGACAGTGAGGCCGAGGAGTCCGGTGGCGGTCGGGGTGTGACCGAGCGCGCCAGGCTCCTCGCGACCGGCAAGACAGTCATCGACGAGGACGACCTCGGGCCCCACCTGGACGACCTCGAGATGGCCCTGTTGAGCAGCGACGTCGAGCTCGGCGTGGCCAGAGAGGTCCTCGACGGCGTGAAGGCGAACCTCACGGGGGAGACTCGCCGGCGGCTCTCGAGCACCGGCAATCTCGTCAGGGACGCCCTCCGCGAGGCGCTGTACGACGTCATCAGCGTGGGCCAGTTCGACTTCGAGGAGCGGATCGCCGCGGCCGACAACCCCGTCGTCATCGTCTTCACCGGCGTCAATGGCGTCGGAAAGACAACGACCATCGCGAAGATGGCCCGCTACCTCGAGGAGCGGGGCTACTCGACGGTGCTCGCCAACGGGGACACCTACCGAGCGGGCGCCAACGAGCAGCTCCAGGAACACGCGGAGAACCTGGACAAGAAGGTCATCGCCCACGAGCAGGGCAGCGACCCCGCCGCGGTCATCTACGACGCCGTCGAGTACGCCGACGCCAACGACGTCGACGTCGTCCTCGGTGACACCGCGGGCCGGCTCCACACCAGCGAGGGCCTGATGGACCAGCTCTCGAAGATCGACCGGGTGATCGGGCCCGACATGACCCTCTTCGTCGACGAGGCCGTCGCCGGCCAGGACGCGGTCAACCGCGCCCGGGAGTTCGACGCCGCCGCCGAGGTCGACGGGACGGTCCTCACCAAGGCCGACGCCGACGCCCAGGGCGGCGCCGCCATCTCCATCGCCCACGTGACCGGCAAACCGATCCTCTTCCTCGGCACGGGCCAGGGCTACGACGACCTGACGCGCTTTGACCCCGAGTGGGTCGTCGACGAACTGGTCGGCGAGTGAGGGGTACGGGTCCTCGCAGACGTTCTTACTGCCCTCGGCCCGCTCGCAGGAGTTGTTGCTT
>JAZKTI010000192.1:0-5148 GCA_036625635.1 Haloarculaceae archaeon | reverse complement strand
ACACGCTCGTCGACAAGGGCCTCGTCGAGAAGGGCCAGCGCGACCGCCGGACCAACTATTACAGCCTGACCCGCCGGGGGCAGCGCGAAATTGAAGCCAGGCGCGAGTGGGAGAACCAGTACGTGGACCTCTGAGTGACCGATCGCAACCGGTGCGCGCCTCCCGTGTAGCGACCGCGGCAGCAGGCCTTCTCGCCAGGATTGCGGTTCCGTGTCATTGTGGTACGTGGTCTGGTCCCCGGCTGTCCTCCTGTTCGTTCCCTTCGTACCGTTCCTGTTCCGTCGGGACGGTGAACCCGACCGGCGCCACTGTCCGGCCTGCGGGTTCGAAACAACCGATGAGTCCTACGAGTACTGTCCCAGGGACGGACGGCGGCTGGACACCCCGGCAGGCGACCGTGATGGGTCGTAACCGTCGTACCGCATCGACATCGACCTCATGCCCGACATCGCCCTCGACCCCGACAGTGACCTCCACTTCGATCTCGATCTGGCCCTCGAGACATCGGGACCACCCTCGAGAGACTGGATTCGGCGGCATGGTCGGGGTTCAGCCGTCATTGGACTCCGTCCGGGACTCGTCGCGCGAACCCGATGGCTGCGAATCTGGCCCCTCCCCTGGCTCGGTACCGCCGGCCTCCCCTGGTCTCGACGGCTCACCGGCCCTTGTCGGGCCCCCACCCCCGAGCGCGTCCGGGTCGAGCGCGTCGGGTTGGATCGGGCCCCGGGCGACCAACTCCGGGAGGACGATGTGGACGAACTGGAAGACGACCACCAGCAGCATCGGTCCGAGGAAGATGCCAGGCCAGCCGAACAGGAGGGGGCCGGCGATGTAGGCGATCATCACGCTCCCAACGTGGAGGCTCCGGCCGGAGACGTAGGGCCGCAGGGCGAAGTCGGGGATCGCGTCGACGACCACGATCGAGACTGTCGAGAATACGGCCACGAATCCCCAGCCACCCCCCGTCACGTAGGCTCGGACGGCCAGGTAGCCCGCGAGGGGGATCCAGACGAGTTTCATCCCGACGACCGGGATGAGACTCGCCACCCCGGCGAGGACTCCCATGAGGGCCGGATAGGGAACCTGGAGGGGGGCGGGCGCGACGACGTTGTACAGACTGAAGGAAATGGCTCCGATGGCGGCCGTGATCGCCGCGTTGAGCAGGTTGCCGAAGAAGATCTTGCTGAGGCTCCGGTCGACTGCCCTGAGGTATGTATCCAACAGCTCGTGGTCGCTCCCGAGTGTGGTCACGAGGCGCCTGAGTCGGTGACCGTCCCGGAGGAGGTAGAAGGCGACAGCCAGCATCATGAAGGTGTGGATGACCGTCGACATCAGGAGACCCAGGTAGTTCAGCCCCTCATCGAGGGTCTCCTGAATTGTCTCCCAGCCACCCGCGCTCTCGACCAGTGAGCCGGGATTCTCCACGACGGCCGAGACGTTGACGTACGGCTGGACGACGTCGGCGTAGGGGCCCAGGTCCGCCGAGGCGGAGAACCGACCCACCTCCTGCAACGCGATGGCGCTCGTGTAAGCGATCAGCAGGACGACGGGCACCGCGAGGGTCAACAGGGACAGCGTCGCGGCGACCGTGCGCTGGTCGACGTGGTTCCGGATGCGCCGGTGAAAGGGCCGAATCGCGTAATAGACGAACAGGGCGAAGACGAACGTGCCGACGAAGGTCCAGAAGACGTACCCGAGAACGACGGCGAGGACCAGGCCGAACACGATCCACGTCGTGCGGGGCCAGTCGAGGTCCTCCAGGGTGGCCATACCCACCGGCTACGACAGGTGCGGGGATAAAGGCCACCCGCTGTCGTCTCAGTCGCGGCCGTGGTCAGCCCACCGTTGTGATCGGCTCGCGTGGGATCCAGGACGGCCCCGCGAAGGCCACTCGACGCCCCGTGTGTCCAACACTCCCTTCCGCCTTCCGCTCCAAAAACTGGACGGACGGTTGCCACACAGGCGGGTTCCCCCGAAATACCCGCGCCTCCGTCGAGTGTTCCTGACAACGCTTTTGGTCCGGGCCCGCACAGTCGGCTGTATGCAGCGGGACACCGCCGAGCCGCGGGTACGGGACTTCCCCGGCGAGCGAGCCCGGGCCTTCGTCGAGTACCACCACCGGAATGCGGCGCCGAGTACTTACGCCTACGATTTCGTCTGGGATCGGTCGGCGCCCGCAATCGGGCCCTTCTGCACCGACGTCGACGGGAACGTCCTGATGGACTTCGTCGGCCACGTTGGCGCGATGCCCCTTGGCTACAACAACCCGAAGCTCATGGACCCGCTTGCCGCGTTCGACCTGGTCGATCCGATGAAGATCGCCGGACAGGACTTCTATGTGACCGGCGGGCCCGACCTCCCCCCGGACGTCCCGGGACCGACCGATCTGATGGACCGGCTGACCGATCTGAGCAGCCAGTACGACATGGACCGCGTCTTCCTGTCGAACACCGGCGCCGAGGCAGTCGAGAACGCTCTCAAGATTTCCTACGACCATACACGCGGGACATACGCCGTGACCTTCCAGGGGGCCTTCCACGGCCGGACCCTCGGCACGCTCTCGCTCAACCGCTCCAAGGGCGTGTACCGACGTCACTACCCCGAGATCGCGAGCGTCCACGACCTCCCTTTCTGTGACGATCGCACCTGTGACCGCGGCAGCTGCCGGTGTGGCTTTTTCCCCGACGAGGAGTCGAGCTTCCGCCGGATGCTCGGGTCGAAGGACGGCTACGTCGATCCGGCGGAGGTCGCCTGCGTCGTCATCGAACCCATCCAGGGCGAGGGGGGCTACCGCATCCCGAGCGGCGCGTTCATGGCCGAGGTGGCCGCTGTCTGTGCGGAGTACGATCTCACGCTCGTCGTCGACGAGGTCCAGTCGGGGATCGGTCGAACGGGCGAGATGTGGGCCTCGGATCACTTTCCGATCGAACCGGACGTCATCGCCAGCGCGAAGGCCCTACGGGTGGGCGCGACGATTTCGCGGGGTGACGTCTTTCCTGCGGAGCGGTACCGACTGTCCTCGACCTGGGGGGCGGGGGACATTCTCGGGGCCGCCATGGGGGCTCTCACCCTCGACGCGATCGAGGAGTACGATCTCATGGCGAATGCCACCGACCGGGGCCGCCAGATGCAGGAACTCCTCAGGGACGCGGATCTACCGGGTGCCGTCGATGTCCGTGGGAGGGGGCTCATGCTCGCCGTCGAGTGGGCGTCCGTGGACCGCCGGGACGCCGTTCTGGAAGCGGGCCTGCAGCGGGGCTTGCTGACGCTCGGGTGTGGGACCAAGAGTATCCGAATGCTCCCACCGCTTGACGCCACGCCGCGGGAGATTCGCCTCGGTGCGGACCTCCTGACGGCGGCGGCCAGAGATGCGGACGGGCCGGCGGCCTGAGATGAAGTCTCCCCGGTCGGCTCGACCGGCTGCCGCGTCAATCGACGCTCTGACCTCCAGCGTCCTCGCCTCGAGGAGCAGAACTGATACCGCCGGTCGTCCTCGGTCCCGCTCTGAATCGTTCCGCCGGTCATGTGGCCGTCGGTCGTTCCCGAGTAGTAACGGGCATGTCAGGGATGGCCCGGAGTGTCCGTGACCTCCCAGATCCCCTCGATCAGCTTCGAGCGGCTGGACTCGAACTGCAGTTCATTGACGACCCGATTGAAGTCCGGCCGGGCGACGACGGCGTTCTCTCCCTGATATCCTAGCAGTTAGAACCCGATGGGTAGCCACGACTGTACCCGTTCGACCGGCCCCGACGGGGGCGGCTTCGCGTTGACCTGGCTGGTAGGTCCCCGCCGCCGAGGTACTCCGCAAGTAGGTCCACCGCGTCGACACCCAAAGTGATGCTCATCGAATGACACGACGACTGCTTCGACTGGATGAGCTATCGAATCTTGCGTCTATGCCTCCCTTTATTCTGGGCAAAAATCTCCAGATAGATTGGCAGCCGAACTGCAATGGCACTGTGCCTCGAGGTGCACGTGCGAGGCGTTCAATGGCCAAACCTCACCCCCTCGGCCGATCTGAATCGCCCTGGCCAGGCGTATGTTGAGAAACCATACCATGATTACGGTGGAGCCCGTAGCGGACGCTATGGGGAGGAGGGTGCTCGCGGAGAGAGGGGTGGATGAGTATTGGGACTGGTTTGCGGCCTCGCTGTTCCTGCTGATACCGCTGGACATGCTCACGACGGTAGGTGTGGAGGCCATCCGTGGGTTGGCCGCCGAAATCAACCCGCTGACAGTCTGGCTGTTCCGCCGCGGCCTCGTGGCTCTTGCTGCCGCGAACCTGCTCGCAGTCGTGATCAGCGCCGGCGCGTTCGCTGGCGTGATGGCGGCTCTCCAGCGGACGCCGCCTCCTCACGACACGTACTTTGCCTATGTCATCGAAGTGTGGCTGGGGCTTCTGGTCGCCACGGGGCTGTTCATAATCGCGAACAACCTGATGTTTCTCGTCCACGGCCGGTCTCTCATCAACCTCGTCGTCTGAGAGAGGGCTTAAAATTGATACCGGCGGTCGTCATTTTGATCGGCTTGGGGGAACTCGCTGGTATCCATGTAAGTATCCATCGTTGCGCCCATAAGATACTCGTCGTAGGTCACGTCGTAGCCCCGCCGGAGGTGGAAGTCCAGGTTTCCCCGTTCGACGACCGACTGGAAGAGGGCGTGAACCCCCCGGCGCAACAGGTCGTCGATGTCCTCGGGTTCGAGCGCAACCTGGAGCATGGCGAGTTCGTTGCGGGTCTCCCGGTCGAGCGAAACGGTATAGTCCTCCCCGAGTTCACCGTACCGGGTCGACACGTCGTCTCCGAGTTCATCGAGTGTCATGTCCAGACAATCAGGGCCGTGGCGCAAACCGCTTACGCTCGCGCTCTGGGACGGCCATGGAGACGGCCGGATTCTGTTTTCCCGACTGGACTGCATCGCGCGGGCCAGGTATACCCGAGGGGACTACATCGCGGGAGCCAGATACACCCGAGGGGACTACATCGCGGGAGCCAGATATACCCGAGGGGACTGCATCGCGGGAGCCAGATATACCCGAGGGGACTGCATCGCGCGGGCCAGATATGCCTCACGCGGCTGCACCGCGGGTGGGATATATACGCAACGCGGCTGCAGCGCGGGAGCCACCCGACATACCCGACGTCACTT
>JAZKTI010000191.1:0-5172 GCA_036625635.1 Haloarculaceae archaeon | reverse complement strand
CGCCCTCGTAGACCGGCTCACTCTCGTTGAGCACCTGCCGGTCGATGGCG
Organism: Haloarculaceae archaeon; assembly: GCA_036625635.1. Classification (GTDB taxonomy): domain Archaea; phylum Halobacteriota; class Halobacteria; order Halobacteriales; family Haloarculaceae; genus JAZKTI01. The sequence goes on along the minus strand of JAZKTI010000191.1, from coordinate 5,122 downwards.
CGGAGGACCTCCGAGTCGGTCTGTCCGTGTAGTTGCTGGTACGCGTTTGAGTACGCGGTCTCCAGCTCTTCGAAGTAATGGACGTATTTCTCTTCGAATTTCTCCGGATCGAATTCGGTCATCACTGGATCGACGGTCGGAAGAAATAAAAGATTCAGTGGACCGACCTGACAGTGATTACACCCCCTCGGGCACTCGCGAGTCGGGAACACTGGAGGTCAAGCGTCGGACAGAGTATATCATGGAGGCGAGACACCCACCTCAGCGCTTTTCCAGCCATGTTGATCCAGCGAGAGACGTGCACCAATTATACCGCTGATGGTGTCACTTCGGAATAAGTCAAAAAATCATGTTGATTCAGAGTTATACGACCAGAGTCGAAACAGAGGGGTATGAGTTCCGAAGTCAAAAGTGAGGAGACCCTGCGCGAGGAAATCGGGACCTTCCTACAGAAGAACTTCCCACAAATCGAAATGCACGGGGGTTCGGCAGCGATCCAGAATCTTGACCGGGAAAGCGGCGAGGTGTCCATCCAACTCGGGGGTGCGTGCAGCGGATGCGGTATCTCTCCGATGACGATCCAAGCCATCAAGAAACGAATGGTGAACGAGATTGCCGAAATAGAGACCGTTCACGCAAATACCGGCGGTGGTGGTGGGAGTGGCCACGGCGACAAGAGCCCTTCATTCCCTGGAGAAACAACCGACAGCGGAGAAAGCGGCGGAGACGACGATGGACCTCCGACCGCACCCTTCTAGAGGGTCCCCGACTGTTTCGATTCAACAGGCCGTTGAAAGCACGGCACAGCGGGCACAGCGTAAAAGCCCAGGATTCTAATCGTACCCTCTTTCGGAGCCTCCACTTCTTTAGGGGTGAGAGGAGGTCACCGCTACGAGACAGATGAAACCCTCTGTTATGAGCGATCCGGCTTCGGTAGCTGTGGTGCAATTGTCGACATACCCGCGATCAGTCGTCACCGGGCAGGAAGTCGCCGACTGGTGACCCGCGCCGTTCGGCGACATGGGTGTAGACGAGCCGGATGATCTCGGCCGCGATCCCGGTGAGTAGTACCACGGGGACGATCTGAACGACGACCCACGCGAGGTCGACCGAGAAGGCAGCTGTTACCCACTCCGGATCGGGCAGTAATCTGGCGTTGCGTGATGCAATTTAGAGGAGTGCCGAGAGACTCGCTGCCAAGATGAAACCCGCTCCGAGCAGGAAACCGGCTCCCTGTTTGCTCGCGTCCCAGTTGACAATCCAGACCGCGAGAGTGAGCATCGATAGCCCCGCGAAGACCTGGACTGACGCACCAAACAGCGGCCAGACGGTCGCCCAGCTGCCGGACGCAACGAGCAGATAGGCGAGGAAGGACTGCACCCCGCCAGTGAGATACTTGTTGGTCAGAGCACGCGACACCCGGGTTGTCGACGTCTCGGCGACCACCATGTCGTGAGGAAGTACCGACCGAGCCGGATCGAGGTGTCGACGGTCGTCAGCGCAACGGCTGCGAGAACCAGTGCCATGAAGGACGCTCCTACCCTATTGGGAACGCCGACGAGCCTGTCCGAAAAATGTCTATTGTGCCGATAAATATGCTTAATAATGTCTTCAACCCCGTCTAAGGCCGTGAAATTCGGCTCGAAATGGTGTTTCGGACAGGCTCTTCGGGCGATGGTTTCGGACAGGCTCGACAGAGGCTATCATACAGTAAGATACGATGCGGTCGTGAGGGGGTATTCTGGCGTAGATGGCCTATGCATCGAGACGACCGGTCTCGACTTCTTGGGGGTCGAAGGTCGGGGTCGGGGGTCGGTGTCGCTCCTGATTCGTGTTGCGCAAACCAATCCGGGAGAGCTTACCCCGAGACCGGCGTGTGGGAGGTCGGCCCGTCCCCGGGCGAATGGACCGTCACCGGCTCGCCGCTGGCGGCACTCAGGTTCTCCAGGATGCCGAGGTCCCGGTCCATGGACTCGTCACCGAGGGCATCGATTTGGGCCTCGAAGGAGGATTGGAACCGCGCGAAGCGCTCGCGATAGAGCTCGGACACCCGGAGGGCAACCGAGCGCTGCTCCCACGTGCCGAGTTCCCTGACGTAGATGTCGTCGTCGGGAGTATCCGGTTCGGGTGGGGTCACGCCGTAGACCTGCGAGCGCTCGAACGCCGCCCAGTTACGCAGGAGGGTGGCGTAGCGCTGCAGCGCGACGGCCTTGCGCACGCCCGAGGACTCGAAATAGGGCGCGTCGTGGTCGGCGAAGGTGATCGACCGGTTGCTGTGGAAGCTCTCGCCCGCCCGGTTCTCGTAGCTCGCCGAGAGGGTCAGTTCGGGACTGTCGCCGGTCTTTGCGAGCTGGAGGAGCACCACGCCACCCTTCGTCTTGCCGCCCTCGCTCTGGGAGGGGAAGAGGGTCTTCACGTGGAGCACGCGGCCGGTGCTCGCGGCCTCGTCGGTCGTCCCGAAGACGTTCCGGATCTCGTAGCCCGCGGCGTCGACCGTGAGGTTCAGGTCGAACACCAGCGGCGTGACCATGTACTCGAAGCCTTCGTCCATCCGCTCGTCGAACTCGTTGGGGGAGTGGACGGTGTAGTAGTTGGCCCCCCGCGTGGAGGTGACGGCCTCGATCAGTTCCGTGTTGAAGTCGACGCCGACGCCCACGAAGGTCGAGTAAATGTTCTCCTCGGCCATGTCGCCCAGGCGGGATTGCAACGACCCCGCGCCGGTCTGGCCGGTGTTCGGCATCGCGTCGGTCACGTAGACGATCCGCGTCTCGCGCTCGGTCGCGTTGGCGGAACCGTCGGGCCCGAGTAGCGACCGGGCGGTCCGCATCCCCGCGTCGAGGTTGGTACTGCCCTGGGCGCGGACCCTCGCGAGGCGGGACCGGAACCCCTCGCGGTCGAGGTCGCCGACGGCAGTCATCTCCTGGAACACCCGGGCGCGGCTCGAGTAGGTGACGACGCCCAGGCGGTCGCCTTCCTCGAGGTGGGTGGTCATCGAGGCGACCGCGTCGGTCGCCGCCCGCATCTTCCGCTGGTTCGACTCGACTTCCCGCCGCGTGCCCCCGTCGTAATAGTACTCGTCGAAGCTGGACTCCATCGACCCGGAGGTGTCGAGGACGACGACCAGGTCGAGGGGCTTGCGCTCGAAGGCCTCCTCGGTGATGTTCGAGTTCAGCCCGACGGTCAGGTACCGCTCCGTTGTATTCGAGAGCGGGTCGTCCGTGACGGCGCGACTGTAGGCCGGGCAGAACAGCTGGGCGCACTCGCCAGTGGCGCCGGTCTCGAAGTAGTAGTCGTGGAACAGCCCCTCGTAGGTGACGTCGGTGGGCTGTGGGACGTAGCCCTCCCGCACGTTCCGCCGGAAGGCCGTGGCGTCCTGGGCGCCGCCGACGGAATAGCCGACCTTGGCCGAGTCGGCCGCCGGCGTCATCGCCGGCGCGGCGGTCATGGACTGGCCGCCGGCAGCTCCGTCACCGCCGGTCGCACCGCTGGCGCCACCACCACCGTCGCCGCCTCCCTCCTCGACCACGGTAGCTCGCTCGGAGTTGTCGACCGCGGCATCAGGCGGTGGCGTCAGGGGAGCTGGCGTTGTGCTGTTCGAATCCAGGTCGTCCGGGCCGGTGGCGGGACCAGGACTCGTCCTGTCCGACGGGCCGACGCCCGGTGCCCCCGCGAACCCCGCACAGCCCGCGAGGATGACCAGGAGCGTGAGCGCGACGGGTCGAGCGGCTCGGACCATGGACAGTGATTCGAGCGTTCGGTACGTCAAACGAGCGAAAGCTCAAACCGCCGTTTTACCGACGCCGATCTTCGAGCCGCCGTTGTACCGACGCGTGCAAACCGCAGTTGACAGACGCCGATCTTCGACCGCTCCGTCCCGCACCTCGCCCGCCTGCCGGAATCCGAGGATGGGAGTCGCGCTTTTCCCACTCGACGACCTACCATCGGCCGATGAGACGACCGTGGCTCAGAGGGCTCATGGCCGTGGTCGGGCTGTCCCTGTTCGGCCTGTACCTGCTGGCCTCGCTGGGCCTCCTCCTGTTGGTCGAGTGGATGCTCGCCGTCCGGACCTCGGCCGTCGAGACCGTCCTCCTCCTCGCCGTGACGGTCCTCGTCGTGGGCTATGGAAGCTACCGCCTCGGGACGGCCCGCCTCCTCCGGGGCATCGACGCGGTTCCGCTGGCACGACACCGGGCCCCGGGCGTCCACCGCCGCCTGGATCGCCTCGTCGAACGCATGGACGTCGGCCGACCCGACCTCCTCGTGGCCGACATGGGCGCGCCGAACGCCCTCTCGCTGGGCACGGGCTCGGACGGGACGATCGTCCTCGACCGCCGCCTCCCCCGGTTGCTCACGGCCGACGAACTCGAGGGGATCCTCGCCCACGAACTCGCCCACGCGGAGAGTTACGACAGCCTCGTGAAGACCCTCGTCGTCAGTACGATCCGGACGCTGGTGGCGCTCCTCTACCTCCTCCTGTTGCCGGCCATCCTCCTCCTGACCGGGATCGCCCGCGCGATCGCCTGGCTCGGCGGCCGGCCGGGCGCCTGGCGTACCACGGTCGCCGGCAACGCGCGAACGAGCCTCGAACTCCTCGTCGTCGTCGTCCTGAGCGTGCTGACGCTCGCGACGCTTGCCCACTCGCGCAAGCGGGAGTTCGCCGCCGACGAGCGAGCCGTCGAGGTGACGGGACGGCCCCTCGCGCTCGCCGGGGCGCTCGAGAAGATCGACCGCGCCGCGACGTCGCCCTGGGACGCCCTCTCACCGCTGTACACCCGCGGGCGCGAAGACGGCACCCTGCGGGAGGTCCTGTCCTCACATCCGCCGGTCGACGAGCGGATCGATCGGCTGCTGGACCTATCCGATCGGCGGCGGGTCAGGATCGCCGGGTGACCGAGGGTGGCGGATCGGCGGCGGGTCAGGATCGCCGGGTGAGCGAGGGTGGCGGATCGGCGGCGGGTCAGGATCGCCGGGTGAGCGAGGGCGGCGGACCGGCGGCGGATCAGGATCGGCGAATAATGGAGGGTGGCGGATCGGCTCCCGGGTCAGAATCGCCGGGTGAGCGAGGGCGGCGGACCGGCGGCGGATCAGGATCCGCGGGGGACCGAGGGCGGCGGACCAGCGC
>JAZKTI010000190.1:0-5190 GCA_036625635.1 Haloarculaceae archaeon | reverse complement strand
GAAGTCGAACGGCGCCGGCGACGTGAAGTCGAACGGCACCGATGGAGAGGGCCCGTCGGCAGAGGCCATCCAGCAGTCGGAGTCGGAAGCGACGGTCGAAACGGAGTGATCCCACATGGTAGAAGTAACCATCGACCCGACGACGCGCATCGAGGGCCATCACGGGATGGAGCTGGAGGTCGAAGATGGCGTTGTGACGGAGGCCAGGAGTACGATGAAGATGTTCCGGGGGGCCGAAATCATCACTGTCGGCCGGTCACCCAGGGACGCGGCCCAACTCACGGGGAAAGTCTGTGGCGTCTGTTTCATCTGTCACCGGATCGGTTCCTCGCGGGCTGCCGAAGACGCTGCGAGAAACGCCGGTGCCTTCGACGGCCCCCCGAAGCACGCCCGGATTCTCCGGGACGCGACCGAGGGCATCTTCTTCCTGTGGAACCACGCGATCCACCTGTTCGCCCTGGTCGGTCCCGACTACAGCGATGCAGTCGCCGACACGGGCTTCGAGCGGCTGAACCCCCTCCAGGGCGAGGGGTACCAGGGAGCACTCGAAAACCAGCGAAAGCTCATGCAGGCCCTGGCGGAGTTCGGCGGGCGCGCCCCCCACCCGCTCGCGTTCATCCCGGGCGGGGTCGCGACACATCCCGACGTGGCAACGGTTGAGACCGTCACATCCCGGGTCAGGGAGGTCAGCGAGTGGCTGGGCCCGACCGATGCGGTCCCGGAGATCCTCGAGAACGTCCAGAACGGGGAGTTCGATCCGTCACTGGGCGAGGGCCTCCACGACATCGTCTCGATTCTCGTGGCCGCCGCCAGGGAGGGCACTGCTGCCGTCGGATCGGGCCCGAACCGCTACTACAGCAACGGGCTGTTCAGGCAGCCGGAGTCCGGCGACCGGATCTTCAAGCGCGGCGTGTATCGCGACGGCTCCGCCGAACTGCTGTCCAAGGACGAAATCGTCGACGGGATCACCGAATACACGGAGTACTCCTGGTACACCGACGATTCGGGCGGGAGCCCGACCGAGGCGAAACCACCGGAGCCGGACCCCGAGAAGGACGATGCCTATTCCTGGGGGAAAGCACCCAGGTTCGAAGGCCAGACGATGGAGGTCGGACCGCTCGCCAGGCTCGCAATCTCGGGGTACGACCCCTTCGACCTCCGGGCGAACCTGGGTGGGGGCCCGGCCGAGAGCAATACCCTCAACCGCCTCATCGCCCGTGCACAGGAGGCACTGATCGTCCGCGACCGCCTGCTGGATCTGCTGGGCGGGTTCGATCCGTCCGAACCGCTCGTGGCCGACTTCCCCGACAATTTCACCGGCAAGGGGGTCGGCCTCTGGGAGCCCTCCCGAGGGACGCTCTCTCACTACGTGGACGTCGAGGACGGGACGATCGAACGCTACCAGATAATCACACCGACGCTCTGGAACATCGGCCCGCGGGACGGCGAGGGCAACCCGTCGATCATCGAGGGAGCCATCGTGGGCGACGAGGTCGCGGACGTCGAGAACCCACTGAACGTTATGCGGACTATCCGTTCGTTCGACCCGTGTCTGGCCTGTAGCGTCCACGTCAGCAGTCCGGACGCGGAGTACGAGACGATCCTCGAGCCCGCGAGACCGGGCGAAGACCAATGCCTGGTGGATACCGATGGCTGACACCGACGGCGACAGAGTTCCCGACGGCGAGAGAGTTCCCGACGGCGACACAGTTCCCGACGGCGAGAGAGTTCCCGACGGGGGGACGGTCGATAGCGACCGGCCTGGAGAGGAACCCGTGGATCACGGCGGCATCATCAACGTCGACCGTCTGCCGGGCGGCAGCCAGCTGACTGCGATCCGGGCTGACCTCGTCAGGAAGTACCAGGGGTATCAGACGCTCGACGAGGCAGAGATGGAGTCGGTACGACGCTGGGGGCTGGGCTCGATCGTCTCTCACTGGGTGACGGTCATCACGATGTTCGCCGCTGCCATTACAGGGGTCATGATCTGGACCGGACTCTATGGCCCCCTCGACGTGGGCATCTGGGGTGGCTACCAGACGGCATTCACGATCCACGTCTGGATGGGGATGTTACTGGCGGCCGTCGCCCTCGTCGTGTTCACGTTCTACCACAAGGTCGTCGACGAGCACAGGCTGCTGCTTAGCACGGACCAGATCAAAGAGCAACTCGTCATCGCGTTCGCCCTCGTTGGACTGATGCGGTACATCCCGGGATACAAGCAGGCCCGGCGGGCCTACGACGAGGACCGCGACCACTGGGTGGGCTACCATCCGACACAGACCGCCTTCTGGTATGCCCTCTGGTTGTTCGTGATCCTCCTCACGCTCACGGGCTTTGCGCTGTGGGCCGACATCGCGACCGACCCGGCCTGGTGGGTCTCGGCGCTGGGGTTCATGGAGGGGTGGCTCCCCTACGAGCGGATGCTCCAGTTCCACCTGGTCGCAACGTTCCTCACGCTGATCGCGATCGCCTTTCACGTGTACGTGGCAGTGCTCCCCGGCAACTGGGACTTCCTCGGGTCGATGGTGAACGGGACCGTCGAGGCCTGGGTCGTCGACGAGGAGAGCCGTCCCGAACCGGCTGACCCGGCCCTCACTGCCGGCCAGAGCGCAGAGGCCGGCCCGAGCCCTGCGGCCGACCAGAACGCCGAGGCCGACCAGAACGCAGCGGCCAACCAGAAGCCACCGGCCGACCAGAAGGCACCGGCCGACCCGAAGCCACCGGCCGACCAGAACGCCGAGGCCGACCAGAACGCCGAGGCCGACCAGAACGCACCGGCCGACCCGCGGGATGGAAACGATGACGACTGACGGCTCGTCGACCGGCAATACCGACCTGACCGGCGACAGCCCCAGTGCCGACCTGGCGATCGTCGGTGTCGGCAACTCGATCATGGGCGACGACGGCGTCGGGCCAAAGCTCATCGAGCGACTGGGGGAATCAGCTGTCGGATCCGCGGCGGACGTCCGCCTGGTAGACGCCGGCACGACGGGGTTCCTCGCGCTGGAGGCGATGAGTGGGGCCGAGCGGGCCGTCGTCGTTGACGCAGTCGAAACCGGCGATCCCCCTGGCACGATCCACGAGTACCGGTGTGTCGACGGCACGTTCGAAACGGAGATTCCCGAGATGACGATGCACGACGTCTCCTTCACGGAGGCGATGGCCGCCGGACGTGACGTCTACGATCTCCCCGACGAGATACGGATTCTGGGCGTCGAACCCGCCGACGTCTCCATCGGGGAGGAACTCAGCGAGGCGGTCGAGCAGGCGGCCACCGAGCTGGAAGGGCTGCTCACCGAACGTATAGGCGGTACGGCCACGAACCCCACGGCAACGGAGCACACGGGGTCGGAGGGACACTCATGAAAACGACGTGGTACTGCACTGACTGCGAGACCGAGATCGAGAACGAGGAGACCGACGAACACGAGCGCGAGGGACACCAGGTCCGGGGCGTGATGCGACCAGAACGGCTCATCGGGAACAACCCCTGGGACATTACCGTCCACCACGAGGGCCAGGAGGGTCAGTGATGTGCCTCGGCATCCCCGGCGAGATCACGGAGATCGATGGCATGGAGGCCCGGGCGGAGTTCTGGGACGTACAGAAGACCGTGCGGCTGGACATCGTCGGCGACACTGTCGAGGAGGGCGACTACATCCTCAACCACGCGGGCTTTGCGATCCGGAAGATACCCGCCGATCAGGTCGAGGAGACCATCGAGATCTACGAGTCGTTCCTCGAGGGGGACGAGGACGAGGCCCTCGACGAGATCGGCGCCGCCGGCGAGAGCCTCGGGCTGGGCGGTACGGGGGGCGCGGAGCGGCCGGGGCCGGCCGGCAAACCCGACCCCGAGCTGGATCCGATGGCCGACGCGAGGGGCGACGATGGCGGCTGAGACCGCCGACCGCGACCTGCAGTTCCGGGATCCCGAGGCCGCGGAGGAACTCCAGGAGACGCTGGCGGCCCTGATGGAGGACATCGGTCACCCGGTGGACGTGATGCACGTCTGTGGGTCCCACGAGCAGGCCATCGCGAAGTTCGGCCTGCGGAGCCTGCTGCCCGACGGGCTGTCGGTGCGGATGGGACCGGGCTGTCCCGTCTGCGTGACGAACATGCCCGAGGTCGACGAGGCGGTCGCGCTCGCGGAGGACGGCAAGGTCGTCGCGACCTACGGCGACATGTTCCGCGTCCCCGGTACCGTGAAGAGCCTCGCCGACGCGAAGGCCGACGGCGCGGACGTCCGGGTCGTCTATAGCGCCAGCGAGGCCGCAACGATCGCCGTCGAGGAACCGGACGAGGAAGTCGTCTTCTACGCGACCGGCTTCGAGACGACCGCGGCGCCGACCGCAGCGGTGCTCACTGACGACCCGCCGGAGAACTTTTCAGTGCTGTCGGCCCACAAGTACGTCCCACCCGCGATGGAGGTGGTCGCGGAGATGCCCGACACGGACATCGACGGGTTCCTCGCGGCGGGCCACGCCGCGACGATCACCGGGTACGGCCTGTTCGAGGGCTTCGTCGAGGACTACGACACCCCCGTCGTCGTCGGCGGGTTCGAGCCCCTCGACGTCCTGTTCGGCCTCGAGCGCTTGCTGGAGTTCGTCCGCGACGGCGAGGCCGGCCTCGAGAACGCCTATCCCCGGTGTGTCACCGAGGACGGGAACACGCAGGCCCTCGAGGTGATGTGGGACGTCTTCGAGACGGCGTCCGGCGAGTGGCGCGGCATCGCGGACATCCCCGGCGCGAACCTGGTGCTGGGCGAGGAGTGGGCCGCGTACGACGCCCGCGAACGGTTCGACATCGACCCCGACACCGGGGCCGGCGACCCGCTGACCGAGCACTGCATCTGCGGGGACATCATGGCCGGCAAGGCCGACCCAGACGAGTGCGACCTGTTCGGCGAGGAGTGCACGCCCTCGGACCCGGTGGGCGCCTGCATGGTCTCCAGCGAGGGGACCTGCAAGATATGGCTGGAGTACGGGGGCAAGCCCGACCTGTGATGACCACCACCCCGACGGGAGCCACCTGACCATGTCAGACATAGACGACGCGGCCGACGGCACCGACGAGACCCCAGACGGCACCGTCGACGCGGCCGACGGCACCGACGAGACCCCAGACGGCACCGTCGACGCGGCCGACGGCACCGACGAGACCCCAGACGGCACCGTCGACGCGGCCGAC
>JAZKTI010000189.1:0-5210 GCA_036625635.1 Haloarculaceae archaeon | reverse complement strand
CTGGATCGGTGGACCGCCGGGTGGCTAATCGTCTCTCAGGGCGGCCAGGACCGCCTCGAGCTCGGCCTTCCGGAAGGGCCGTGCGGTCTCGCTCGGCTCCACGGCCTCGCGCTCGCCGATGGCCCACAGGATACCGGCCCGCATCTCGGCCTTGGGCGGCAACCGCCCGCTAGCGTCGACGTCGTACCCGACCCGTTCGCAGACGGCTGCCAGGGCCTCCTTGGTGAACGCGGTGGATTCGACTCGCTCGTACCGGTCGACCGCCTCGCGGATGTCGTTTCGGATGTCGTCGACTGTCTTGCTCACGGTCGGGGTTGGGGCGGGTAGGGGGCTGAGGGTTTCGGTCGGTGATCGCGCTTGCGGAGGGTCTCCTCCTGCCGTGCCCGGCCGGCAGGAGGCGGACTCCCGGTACCGCTGGTACTATACCGATTCGCTGACGGATTGTAGTCGAACGGTACACTGGAGTCACAATGGACGGCGACGATCTCGAACGGAGCCTGGGCCTCTACCCGACGATGATGATCAGTATGGGGGCCATGATCGGGAGCGGCATCTTCGTCCTTCCCGCGCTGGGGTACAAGAAGGCGGGTCCGGCAGTCATCCTCGCGTACGTCCTCGCCGCCGTGGTAGTCCTTCCACCCGCCCTGTCGAAGTCCGAGATGGCGACGGCAATGCCACAATCCGGCGGAACCTACCTCTACATCGACCGTGCGCTGGGGCCGCTGTTCGGCACGATCGCGGGGATCGGGGCCTGGTTCTCGCTCGTGTTCAAGAGTTCCTTCGCGCTGGTCGGGCTCGGCGCCTATCTCCTGTTGTTTGCCCCGATCTCACAGGGCGCGATCAAGGTCGTCGCCCTCGGGCTCGCCGTGTTGATCGTCGTCCTGAACATTTCCGGGACCAAACTCAGCGGCCGCATTCAGGCGCTCATCGTCAGCCTTGTGCTCGTCGGTCTCGTCGGATACACCCTCAACGCTGGACTGGTCGGCGATCCCGGCCGATTCGCGGCGTTCTTTACCGGCGACTCGACGGGGGTCGTGGTTGCAGCCGCCTTCGTGTTCGTCTCGTATGCCGGTGTGACGAAGGTCGCGAGCATCGCCGAGGAGGTCAGCGATCCCGGTCGGAACCTCCCCCGGGCGATGCTCGGCTCGCTGGGACTCATGACACTGATCTACATCGCCGTCGTCAGCGCCATCGTCGCCCTCAGCGACCCCGAGACGCTCGTACACGGTGGCCCAGGCGGGTCAGCGTCGCTCACGCCGATGGCTGACGGTGCCGGAGTCCTGTTCGGTGGGTTCGGGGTCGTTCTCATCTCCGTGGTCGCCGTCGTGGCGCTCACGAGCATGGCCAACGCGGGCGTGCTTTCGTCCTCGCGGTTCCCGCTCGCCATGAGCCGCGACTCGCTGCTTCCGCCCCAGTTGCGCCAGATTGGCCGACGGTTCAGAACCCCGCACAACTCGATCTTGCTCACTGGCGCGGTGCTGTGCCTGCTGATCGCGTTCGTTCCGGTGATCGAACTCGCGAAACTCGCGAGTGCGTTCCAGATCCTGGTGTTCTCGATGGAGAACGTCGCCCTCGTCGCCTTCCGGCGGACCGACCCGGAGTGGTACGATCCCGAGTTCGTCGCCCCCGGCTACCCGTACGTCCAGCTCTTCGGCGTGGTGGCCGGGCTCGGATTACTGACACAGATCGGGACCGTCCCGATTCTTGGCGCGGTCGGGATCATCCTCGGCGGCCTCGTCGTCTATCTGGCGTACGGGCGGTCGCGGACCGACAGAACCGGGGCGCTCGGCACGATCCTCGCCCGGCGGTACGACGCCGACTGACGGGCCGAGGAGCGAACCGATCGAGACGACCGCCGTCACACCTGCGGGTATCCGGTGCGGTTCGACAGTGCGACGCTCTCAGTAATCCCGCCGCACCACGATCACCGGATCGCCCGTTTCGCTGGCGATTCGATCGGGCAGGTTCCCGAAGATCCGATCCCCCAGACGGGACTCGGCCTCGTACATGACGACGGCGTCGTACTCGCCGGCGACTCTGACAATCTCCCGGTCGTGGTCCTCCCCTTCGACGACGAGGGTATCGATCTCGTCCGGGTCGAAGCCCGCGTCGATCAAGCCCTCCCGCGTCTCGGTGACGATTTCCTCCCCGAGTTCCCGCTGTTCCTCGCCCTCGAGGACGTGAAACAGCGTAATCTCCTGGGTATCATCTCCACAGAGCACGTTGATGAACGCCGGCAGGCGGGTGAACTCCGCAACGTCCGGGAGCGGGACGAGAATGCGCTCGATTCCCTCGGTCGGGGCCGGATCGAGTTCCGCGGCACAGCCCTCTTCGATTGCGACCTGATCGATCGCAGCGCTTCGGTCCTTCCCGAACACTAACCGCGTCGTGACCGACGCTCCGGCCTTGAGGAACGGCTCGCCGATCTCCTCGAGGGTCGCCTGGGCCTCCTCGCCGAACTGCTCGCGAGCCGCACTCGCCGGCGTCTGTTCGGGGAGGTTGTAGTGGCCCAGGAGGACGATGTCGAGCGAGGACAGGGCCTCGACGAGCACCGGCGACAGGGGCTCGGGGTCAGGGAGTTCGACCGGGACGAGGATCGTATCGACCATGTCCTGTCGTTGTGAGCCGAGCGGGAAAGGTATAGTGTCCGGGGTGGTGACGACGAAGCAATCGAGCGCGTGACCGGCAATACCCGACGGAGTGATCGAACTCCTCGCTGGACTCGCTATTGTCGGTCGAGAACGTCCAGGTCTCGCCACCGACCGGACGGATGACTCCCAACCTATGGATCCGTTCACGGCGATAACAATCTACTCACCTGACGGCTCTTCGATGGGCACTGGTCAGAGTAGAGTTCCCGTCAGCCTTGCTCCATCCGCCGGCGCCCGCATCGTGGTGGAACGAACGGACGACGGCGTTCCGTTCTCGTCGGAACCGAACGCACACGGCCCAGTAGTCGAACTGTTCTCTTCGATGGCTTCGAGTCCCGGGTCGTGCCGTCGACTGGCTGTTGGTTGCAGCAATCGACGGCGGTAGGTTCCCGTTGGCGTACCGGTGCCGACGAGACGGGAAATTTTCGAAGCGGACGATCGGGGAGTCTTTGCCGCGAATCGGACAATTCGGGCAGGTCCGGCCTCGGTTGGCGAGTCCTTCTGGGGAATCCCAGCACCGATCAAACAGGTGCCCGAAATCGAGGGTAAATCGCACCAGTTGCGCAGGGTCGGGCCACGATGCTCCGTTACTGTGTGGTGAGAAAGAAGGTGCCAGTTGCGCGGGCCACTTCCCTTTCGGTGGAGAGGGTCGACCGGCAATAAGCGATGGAGCGACTCCTGTTGACGAGGGTGGTCTCACAGGTGACCGGCCCGGTGTCCACTGGCCTGAAGTAGTTAATCGTTACCTCGATCGTCGAAGGGAGAGCGTCGTCCTCCAGCGTGGGGTAAATGGCCGTCCCCATACCGACATCTGCCATCGTGTATAGGACACGGCCCGACAACACATCGTGGGGGTTCATCAGTGGTTCTGTAACCTCCAGTTTACACTGACTGTACCCTTCCTCCACTACTGTGAATTCGAGACCGATACTCTCCGCAAACGGGTTGAATCCTTCCTGTGATAGTCGAACGTCTCTTCCCATTGCGAATCTCTTCGAGACCGTTCGTGAGAACGGATTATCACACTGCTGTCTGTTTGTACTAGATAGCTTATAATTGCACTACGCCACCAACCGATGAATGAGCCCAGCCCCGCTAACTGCACTTTGGTCAGCTATATAGACCGTTACATCCTCAGCACGGTGCAGGTCGATCACCTCCCAAACCTGTAGCCTACCTCGACAACCAATATCGGAGGGTGCTCGACCGAAGGGGGTGGGTCCGGATGGGAGATCGGTGAGGCCGCGTACCAGTCCAGGCACAGAGCGACGAGCAGTGACGCGGTCCCTCCGGTTCGAATCCGTCTCCGGACTATTCGGTGCTCGGGCGGATTCGAACCGGAGGAAGTCGGTCCTGCTCGGCTCGCTGTCGCTCGCCTGCGCGGGCTGCGTCTTCCAGGGTTCGAATCCTTCGAGGGGCTATCCGCTCCTCACGTTCGTTCGTCGCGAGATAGTCCCGGGCGGATTCGAACCGCCGTCATAGGCTCCAAAGGCCCATATGATTGGCCACTACACCACGGGACTGCGCACTCTGTCCTTCCGGACTCGGCCACTTGAACGTATCGCGACCAGCGAGCGGTTCCCACTCGGTGACGCCCCGGGACAACTTCTTGTCAGATTGGCACGAAACCATCCGCATGTTCCAAGATCGGGCGGACGCCGGGGATCAACTCGCCGATCTGCTCCAGACAGAGAGGGTCGAGGTGGACGTCGTCCTGGGCATTCCCAGGGGTGCCCTCCCGCTTGGCCGGGTTGTCGCCGACCGCCTCGACCGGCCGCTGGACGTCGTCGTCGCGTCGAAGATCGGGGCGCCGCACAACCCCGAACTCGCCATCGGCGCGGCCGCGAGCGACGGGTCGGTCTGGCTGAACGACGACATCGTGGCGAGCGTCGGGGCGGACGACGAGTACGTCGATCGGGAAGCCGAGCGCGAGGCCGCGAACGCGCGCGAGAAACTCGAGCGCTACCGGGGTGACCCCGAACCACCCGACCTCCAGGGCAAGTCCGTCCTGCTCGTCGACGACGGGGTTGCGACCGGGGCGACGATGCGGGCCTGCATCCGCCAGGCGAAGGCTGCCGGGGCCGAACGCGTACTCGTGGCCGTTCCGGTCGGACCGCCGGACTCGCTCTCCGACCTCGAGAGCGAGGCCGACGCGGTCTATGCTGTCGATCGACCCCAGCCCTTCAGAGCCGTCGGCGCCCACTACCGATCGTTCCCTCAGGTTACCGACGAAGAAGCGATGACGTACCTGGATCGGGACTGATCGCTGCGGCCCGTGAGAGATCGCTGCCCAGGGGGTCCTGGGCAGAGGGAGGGGATCTGACTGCGGGAGTATCGTCCTGGAACCGAATGCGAAAGCCCTCTCCGACTTCGTGGGATTACTGGAGGTGACCGCCTCGTCCCGAACAGCCAGAACCCCTCGCCTCGCTCTCGACTGGAGACTCGACCGCCACCGCACACAGCCAGCACGCCCCATCCTTCGCTCGCTCACTCGCGGGTGACTTCGTTCACCACTCCCACGCACCGTGGCCTCGCTACCTCGCGGCTTTGCCTGCCTGG
>JAZKTI010000188.1:0-5245 GCA_036625635.1 Haloarculaceae archaeon | reverse complement strand
CCTCGTCGACGAAGACGACCAGTTCCGCCGCTGGCTCGGTCCGGGGGGAGTACGCGACGTGGCCCACCAGCCCGCCCCCGTGGGTGGCGATCAGGTGGTATCCCCGTTCGACGAGGCGGTCGAGCCAGGACTCGATCACCGGCGTCGGGAGCGGCGGGAGCGACATCGACCGGTGCCTGCTTGGATACTCGTCGTCGAACTCGAGGAGGGCCCCATAGTCGGACTGGCCGAACGGCCGGACGACGAGGGGCGTCCCCAGCCGGTCGACGAACCGGGGACAGCGCGGTGGACACCCGGCGGTTCCGGTGCACCGGGAGTGGTCCCATGCGATGTCCGTCGCCGCCGGATCTTCCGCGCTCATGAGTTTCTCGGTGATAGGGGTCCTGCCCGAATCAAGATTCGCCAGGCCATAGCCTGGTTTTATGTACGCGTCAGCTCGGGAGTCCGTTTCGAACGTCTCCACGGTGGTGGGCACGGAGAGGCCACGCTGCCCACGCCATCGTCCCACCAGTGAGAGTCGGCCGTCGAGGCCGAACTCGCCGAGGTCCGCGAGCGGGGCCTGGCCTTCGGGAACCAGCGGTTCATCGAGGGGGTCACCGGCGTGGCCGCGCCCGTGACCGACAACTCCGGGCGGGTCTACGGGGCGATCACCGTCTCCGGGCCCACGAACCGCCTGACTGGGGACCGCCTGGAAGGCGACCTCGCCGATCTGGTCCGGGGGTCCACCGGAGAACTCCAGATCAACCTCTCGTACCTGTAGGACGACGACGATGGCTCGAGAGAGAGAGAGAGAGAACGCGAGCCCTTCGCTCCTTCGAGCGAGCGCCAATGTTCCGAGGATGGGCTGGAGGGGAGGACCGGCCGGTCGCTCTCGAGGATGACCGACTGAGAGACGCTCCCGAAGAACATCTTGCCCGCAGGCGATCGCTGCCGCCCCGCCACGCAGACTGCGTCGACGTCGAGGTCGGCTGCCGTCTCGACGATAGAGGTGGCCGGGCCCCCGCTGCCCTCCCGGAGCGAGACCGGGACGTCCGCGGCCTCGAGCACCTCCTGGGCGCGGTGGACGGACTCGACCTGAACCACCACGAGGGCGTCGGTCGACAGTGGGACCTGACTCCGGCCCAGGAGGAAACCGCTCCGCCAGGCGGTGACGATGGGCTACTTCACAGTCCCGAGGGGTGCCACGGCCGCGGACCTGGCCGGGGCCCTCGGCATCAGCAAGTCTGCCTACATCGAACGGTTACACCGTGGGCAGAACGCCCTCCTGTCCCAGTTGTTCGACGTCACGCCGCTCGGCCCCCGATTGAACAAACCTACGAGACGGTATTTCCAATATACGATCACTTTCGTATTCTGTATCAAGAAATCGCGTACCTCGCCGAGAGATCAGAAACGCCCAACATCTCACACGTTGCACTCGGAATCGGACACCGTGCGCGTGGAGGGAACAGGCGAGGCCGGGGCTGGCCCGTCCCGAGCATACCGGCCGTTTGGGGTTCGCGGGGGGTCCCGCGTTACTTCGCTGTGTAGACCTCAACCTCGTCCCAGTCGTAGGGCAGTCCGAGGGCCTCGGCGTCGACGGCGCGCCACTCGATCAGATCCAGGTCGAGGAGCCGCGAGAGAGCGAGGCCGACGTATACGGTGTTGATGCTGTCCGCCAGCGGCTGTCTGTCAGCGCCGGGGAGGTCCCCTTCACGCCCACGTTCCTCGTAGGCCTCCTCGCCGATCTCCTGTCGGAGCCGTTCCCGCTCGTGGGCCGTTTCCCAGTCCGTATCGAGGACCGCGTCCGCGATGTCGCGCTCCGTGAACGCCTGGTCCGGATGGTCTCCGAGGAAATCCATGACCTGTTCGTGAATCCGCTCGACGGCCTCCCCCTCTCGCCACGCGGCGGCATCGGTATCGATTGGCATACCGTTCCCTCCCGGTCCGCCCAGTAAAGTGTTACCCTGTATATGTGTCGGCGTGTAAGTACCCGGTTCCTGGCGACCGGCTCCCTTCCAGCGATACCGCCGATACCCGCCAGCGGTGGGTGCTGGCATCCCCACTGGTCGGACACTCGGCTGGCAGGGTCTCGAGCGCGGGATCACTCCACGACGTCCACGTCCGTCACTTCGAATCGGGCTCCCCCGCCATTGCTCTCCGTCACGGCGACGTCCCAGTCTCGGGCTTCGGCGATTTCCTGGACAATGTTCAGCCCGAGCCCGGTCCCCGCGCTCGCGGTGGTGAAACCGCTCTCGAAGACGCGCTCGCGCTGGTCGGCCGCAATCCCTCGACCGTCGTCCGAGAGGAAAAAGCCGTCCTCGAGGTCGCCGACTCGCACGGTCACGTCCTCGCCCCCGTGTTCGATCGCGTTCCGGAAGAGGTTCTCGAGGAGTTGCTTGAGACGGCTGGCGTCGGCCCGCAGGAGGAGGTCCGTCCCGGCCCGGAGCGTCGCCTCCTCGGTCTCCACGTTCCGCCAGCACCCCTCGACGGCGTTCGCGAGGTACACCGGAACCGTCTCCTCGACGGCCGACCCCTCTCTTGTGAGCGCGAGCAGGTCGTCGATCAGCGCCTCCATCCGGCTGAGTGACCTGTTCACGGCCCCGACGTGGTCGGCCGTGTCCCCCGTCTCCTCCATCAGCTCCAGTCGACTCATCGCGACATTCAGCGGGTTCCGGAGGTCGTGGGAGACCACGGCGGCGAACTCCTCGAGGCGCTCGTTCTGTCGTTCGAGTGCCTGTTCGCGGGCCTTCCGGTCGGAGATGTCCCGGACGATTCCGACGGAGGCTTCGAGTCTGCCGTCCTCGGTTTCGATCGTGGCGATGTGGTTCTCCATGGGGATCTCTTCGCCCTCGGCGGTGTGGATGGTCAATTCGAATGTCGCCCGCTCCGAGTCGCTACTGAGAAGGTCCCGGATGAGTGCTTCCCCGGTCTCGATGTCGGACTCTGCCATCAGCATTGAGACGTCTTCGCCGAGCAGTTCGGACGCTTCGTACCCGGTGATCCGCGTGAGCGCGTCGTTGACGAACGTGAACCGGCCCCTCGGATCGAGCATGTACACTGCGTCCCCTGAGGCCTGGACGATGGACTCGTAGCGCTGCAGTTCCCGCTCGCGCTCCTTGCGATCGGTGACGTCCGAGTCGACCACGACGAAGTGCTCGGGGTCCCCAGAGGGCCCCTCAACTGGCGCGATGGTCTGGTTGATCGCATACGTCTCACCCGACTGGCCCGAGTTCCACAGTTCGCTCCGCCAGACCTCTCCCGCCAGGATCGTCTCCCACAGTTCGCGGTAGTAGTCCTGGTCCTGTTCGCCCGACTTGAGAATCCGCGGCGTCCGGCCGATGGCTTCCGCTGCCGAATACCCAGTGACCTCCTCGAAGGTGGGGTTTACGTACTCGATCGTCCCCTCGACGTCGGTGAAGTAGATCGAGTGCCCCGAGGCCTCGACGGCCTCCCGGAAGAGGGAGAGGTCACACTCGCGCCAATTCTCTTCGGTGGTCTCGCGCACCATGCAGTCGTAATACGACTCGCCCTCGCCCTCCGATTGCAACGCTGTCACGGAAAGCCGGACCTCCTCGCCGCCGACGGTCTGTCCCCGTTGCTCGACCTCCTGAATCAGCGACTCGTCCTCGAGCCGGTCCCGGAGGGGCCGCTGCCCCGCCGTCTCGCCCAGGAGATCGGCGAGGTCCAGATCACCCAACGCCGCCTCGGACTCGATCCCGAAGGTGTCCAGAAACGCCGGATTCGCCTCCAGCACCTCGGTCTCGGACCCGACCCCCAGGCGACAGATGCCGACCGGGAGGCGCTCGATGACTGCCTCGTGCCGGCCTGCGGGGCTCCGCTCTCCGATCCGGTAGATCGCGTGGCTGACGTCCTCGGCCAGTTCCCACAACAGGTCCCGCTCCCGTTGGTCGAAGGCCCCGGTCCGGTCGGCGTAGACGTTCAGACGCCGTAGTCCTCGCCCGCGTATCCCAGCGGGACGGCGGCACTCGACCGGAACCCCCGTTCGAGGGCTTCCGCCCGCCAAGGTTCGAACGCCTCGCTCGTCGGGATGTCCTGCATCACCGCCAGTTCGCGGTCGCGGACCGCCCGGCCGGTTGGCCCCCGGGCCGTGGGCCGCTCGTCAGTGGTCATCTCGACGGCGTCCAGATAAGTCTCGTCGACGTCGGATGCGAACCGCGGTTCGACGGTCCGGGAGTCCGGGTCGCGTTCCCCGATCCAGGCGAAGCGGTACGGGTCGGCGTCACTGACGATCTCGCAGACGCTCCGCTCGAGATCCTCCCTGGAGGTCGCCCGGACGAGCGCTCGATTGACCTCGTGGCCGACGCGGCGGATCCGCTCGAGGTCCTCGGCCCGGCGCCGGGCCCGGTACTGCTGGACGGCGTTGCGCACACGGTTCGCGAGCAACTCGTACTGCTCCCGTCCCGGTTGTTTCTGGAGGTAGTCGGTCGCACCCGCAGTGATGGCTTCGCTGGCAACCTCCTCGTTGCCCGTGCCGGTGAAGACGACGAACGGAAGGTCCGGGTAGTCCTCCCGGACCGTCTCGAGGAACGCCAGGCCGTTCATCTCCGGCATCTGGTAGTCGGAGACGATGCAATCGACGCGTTCCTCATCGAGTCTCGCGAGGGCCTCGGCCGGACTGTCTTCTGTCAGGACGGCAAAGTGTGCCTCAATATCTTCAAGGAAGCGAGCAGTCCGATCTGCGAGTTCGCGATCCTGGTCCACGTGCAGAACTCGCGCCGGCCTGTCCATATCAGTCGTATTTGAAGCCGCCTATTAATGAATTTGGGCTGACTCGTCTCTCGTTAATACCAGCTATATCTACACGTTGTTCAGACTGGTCCGTTCGCCGACTAGCCCACCAACACCCGACAGACCGTCTGGGGCCAGGTGGAGGCATCGTCAATCGGATGTACCGCTCTGTAGTTACCTCGGTGCCAGGCTGCCCGGCAGTCGGACGACCCCGGCTACGAAGGGTCAGGGCGCGATGGGCCACGGGTGGCGTCTCGGCGGTCTCGGTGGTGGGCTGCTCGGTCCCTCGCGCTCCCCGGGGGCAAACAGGCACTCTATCAGAGGGTGTCGAGACGCTTCCCCGGGCCAGTCTGGGCCTCCACGCGCCGCTCACAGATCCGTCCCGCAGTCACCGCCCATCCCGAACATGCACCGGCCACGACACCAGCTTAAGATGCACCAGCCACGACACCAGCTTACCATGCACCGGCCATGACACCAGCTTAAGTACCTCTCGCGGGTATCTCCGCAACGA
>JAZKTI010000187.1:0-5285 GCA_036625635.1 Haloarculaceae archaeon | reverse complement strand
GGATCGACCAGATGGCCCGCGATGTCGCCAATGACCGCGAGGGGGACGGCCGTCGAGCCGATGTGCTGTGTAATGGCCCCGGCCTCGCCTTCGGTCACGGCCGAGCCGCGAATCCGATCCAGCAGGCTGGTCTTGCCGTGGTCCACGTGGCCGAGGACGGCCACGATCGGCGTGCGGAGGGCGGGTTCTGTCGCCGCGTTCGCGTCTGGTTCTGCCATCCCGGACTCACCTCAGAAGTTCGTCTTGCACCAGCCTGCCGCGGCAGTTAAGTACTCCGTCTCGGTTCCGTCCTCCGGGCGTCAGCCCGGCGTCGGACGCCCCGTGGCGTTTATAATGCCTCACTCGGTAGACGTGTCCATGGTCGAGATACTCGCGGAGAATCTCTCCGGGAAGGACGTGACCGGTTCCGACGGCGCAGAACTCGGGATGCTGTACAACATCACGATGGACCTCGATTCCGGCCGGCTGCAGAACCTCGTCATCGAACCCGGCGAGAGCGGGACTGACGCGGAGTTCCAGCGGGACGACGCTGGCCGGATGCTCGTGTCCGTCGGGCGCGTGCAGGCAGTCAAGGACCAGATGATCGTTGAGCACTAGATGAACGTTCTCGACGCTTCGGCATTCATCAACGAGTACCACACGGACGAGCCCATAGCGACGGTGCCGATGGTTCGCGAGGAACTCGAGGACGAGAGCGCCTACCGCTTCGACGCCCTCGAAGGGTCAGGGATGCACCTCCACATTCCCGACGAGGAGACCGTGGAACGCATCGAGCGCGCCGCCCGCGAGACGGGCGACGCCGATGTGCTCTCGCGGACGGACATTCGCCTGATCGCGGCAACCTTCGAACTCGACGGTCGCCTCGTCACCGACGACTACGCCATGCAGAACGTCGCCGAGAAACTCGACGTCCGCGTCGAGGTCATCGCGCGGGAGGGTATCTCCGAGCAACGGGACTGGACGTTCCAGTGTGCGGGCTGTGGCCGCGAGTTCGACGAGCGTCACGACCGGTGTCCGGTCTGTGGTAGCGAGCTCTCCCGGAAGAACCCGGCCTGAGGCCACTGCGGGAGCTTACGCCACGCGTCGATCCGCTAGCACCGTCTCGCCCGCTCTCACCGCGTCACCCGTCTCGACGAGCAGCGCCGACCGGTCAATTCCCTCGGGGAAGACCACGTCCACCCGGCTCCCGAAGGAGATGTGTCCGATTCGCTCGCCGCGGCCCACCGCTTCGCCAGGAGCGACGTACGGGTGGATGCGTCGTGCGACGGCCCCGGCGATGAGGTCCACCTCGAACCCGGCGTCTCCGACCTCGAGACCGGCGTACCTGACGTGCACCCGCTCGTTGCGCTCGGAGTCTTTGGAGAACGCGGGTCGGTGGGCCCCGGGGCGGTGTTCGACCGCCTCGATCTCCCCGGCGACCGGTGCGCGGTTCACGTGCACGTCGAAGGGACTCATGAACGTCCCCACCCTGAGTCGTCCGTCGGCTTCCTCCCGGACGACGCTGATCCGCCCGTCGGCTGGCGCGAGGACCCCTGCAGTCGGGGAATTCCGATCGGGATCGCGGTGGAAGAGCAACACCGCTCCCACGCCGAGGAGCGCCACTATCGGCACCGCGAGTGGGACGACCAGCGCGAGGGGTAGCGCGAGGACGACGGGGACGGTGGCCAGGCGGAAGGCGCCAGGCGCGACGGCCCCCGCCGTTGGTGAACGACTCATCTGTCCGAATCTACGCGGTGAGGCGGTTATGTATTGCGACGGCCGATCAGTGGCTCGGCTGGTGAACCGGTGGGCTGTCGGCTCGCTGGTCGGGGGGTTTCCGACCGTGGAAGTCCGAACGACTTGCCAGATTCGAGAGGCGAGGAGTGCAACGGTCCAGAACGCCCTTGGCCCGCTCTCACGAGTCGCAACCGCTCCCGCCAACGTCCCGAAAGCCCTCGGCCCGCTCTCGGCCGCTGAGCAGGATATCCTCACTCGCTAGCCGCTCGCTCGGATAGAGCCTGCTCAGCGACGCGCGACCGGACCTCGCCCTTTCATTCCACCAGGACAACCACCACACCTCGAGCCTCCCCAGCCGACTGCGGTGCTCGACCCTCGCTTGCGCTCGGGTCTGCGCTCCTCGCCCCTCGCGCGTCCGCCTCGCGGCCTCGTTCGGGTTTGCTTCGCTCACCTCACTCGGCACGCTCGACGGCACGCGCCGAGTCGAGAGGTCACGAGAGCTGGGACGTTCGGAAATTGCACAGCCCTACCCAGATTCCCCACCCTGGCGGACTGAAAGGGCGAACCTCGCTCGCGTTTACTTGGTTCCTGTGGTGGCCCTATCCGAACGAGCGAAGCGAGTGAGGATATCCGCCACAGGAACCGCGAGCGAGGTGAGGGCTTTCTGGGCGTTCGCGATCGCGGTCGTGTCTCCGTTCGAGAGCGAGGTGAGGGCTTTCTGGGCGTTCGCGATCGCGGTCGTGTCTCCCTTCGAGAGCGACATGGGGGCTTTCTGGGCGTTTGCGGTGACGGCTGCGCATCCACCCCGGACTCACAGGACGTGTCGCTGGCAGGAACCACAGAGGTTCTCCTCCTTCTGGTCGACGCTCCGGACCGTCGGCGAGAAGCTCATCACGCAACGGTTGTTCTCGCAGTGCTCGAGGCCGAGCGTGTGACCGATCTCGTGGACGACCTCCTTCCGGACGCGGTCGGAGAAGATGTCCGAGGCCGACTGGTGGGAGAATCCCCCATCCGAGGAGGTCCGCAAGCGGTACGTAGAGATGACGCTTCCGCTCCCGCCGAGGTAGGCGAGGCCGAAGACGTAGTTGCGCTGGTGGTAGAACAGGTCCTTCGGGGTGATGGCGATGTTCTTCGCCCCCGAACCGATGCGCTTTGCGAGGTCGATGAAGTCCTCGGCGCGGTACTGCTCGCGACCGCTGACGTAGGAGCCCTGGGGGACCGGCTGGCCGTCGTGGACGGTGACCTCGCTGTCGAAGATCGACCGGACGCTGCTCGAGGCCTCGCGTTTCACGACGGCGCTGACATCGCCCACCGGCACGATGTCGACGTGCATGCAAACCACTATGAGCGACCCCGGCATAAAAACCCACGTGCGACGCAGGACTCGCGACGCACTGGTCGAGTTCCTCGGTGGGTACGACGCCGTCGTCGAGGTGGGCGTGGGCAAACGGCCAGACATCGCCACAGCCCTCTCGGACGCCGGCGTCGCCGTCACCGCCACGGACGTCCGCGAGCGGTCGGTCCCCACGAGGGTCGAGTTCGTCCGCGACGACGTGACCGAGCCGCGGCTCGCCGTCTACGCCGAGGCCGAGGCGGTTTACGGCTTGAACCTGCCAGCCGAACTTCAGAGCCCGACCGTCGCCGTGGCCGAGCGGGTCGACGCGGCGTGTCACTTCACCACGCTAGGCGCGGAACACCCCGCCGTCCCGGCCAGGGCCGCGACGGTCCAAGGGGAGACGGTCTTCACGGCCCAGCCGGAACCGACTTGAACCCCCGACCACCTACCCCCGGACAGAATGCGAGTCGACGCGGTCGTACTCGACGTGGACGGCGTCCTCGTCGACGTCGCCGACTCCTACCGGCGAGCCGTCGTCGAGAGCGTCGAACGCGTGTACGGTGAGACGATCCCCCGGTCGGCCCTCCAGCTGTTCAAGAACGCCGGGGGCTTCAACAACGACTGGAAGTTGACCGACGCCGTCGCGCTGTTCGTGCTCGCGCGACGGGAAGGGCTCTCGATGGACGCCGAGGCGTTCACCGACGCCATCGCCGGCGTCGGTGGCGGCCTCGGGGCCGCCAGGACCGTCGTCGCTGACGCCCTCACCCCCGCCGCCCGCGAACGGGTGCTCGACGCCTGGGACCCCGAGCGGCTCCGGGACGTCTTCCAGCAACTCTACCTCGGCAGCGACCGCTACCGGGACCTCGAGGGCGGCGAGTCCGACATCGAGACGGAGGGGTACATCGAGGCGGAACCGGTTCTCGTCGACGAGTCCACGCACGAGGCCCTGCAGGCAGACTACCACGTCGGCGTGCTGACCGGCCGGCCGACGGCGGAGGCCGACATCGCCCTCGACCGAGTCGGCCTGGACGTCCCGGCCGACCACCGATTCGCCATGGAGGACTGGGAGGCGGGCAAGCCCGATCCGTCGGCCCTCGTGACGCTGGCCGAGCGGTTCGACGCCCGATCCGTCGTCTTCGTGGGCGACACGCTCGACGACGTCGAGACGGCCGTCAACGCCGACGAGGCCGACCCGGACCGTCGATATCACGGCGTCGGCGTCCTCACCGGCGGGCTCTCGGGCGAGCGGGGCCGCCACCGCTATGAACTGGCCGGGGCGACGGCAGTGCTGGCCTCGGTCGACGACCTCCCCGAGTGGCTCTCCGAGTGAGGGTCGTGGCGCCCGTCTCCCGACTCTCTCTGATCCGAGCTCCATCCGATCGACCGGTCTCACAACGCTTATTCACTCCGTGGCCGAGTCCACGGTCATGGAGATCGCACTCCTCGGCGGGACCGGCGACATCGGGCAGGGCCTGGCGCTACGCTTGGCCGCGGACACCGACTACGGCATCATCGTGGGGTCGCGAGAGGCCGACCGCGCGCGCTCGAAGGCAGACGAGTACGAGACCGAACTCGCGAGTCGCGGTCTCGAGGCGACCGTCGACAGCGGTACCAACCCCGACGCCGCCGCCCGGGCGGACGTCGTGGTCTGCTCGGTGCCCGCCTACCACCTCTCGGACACGATCGAGTCGGTCGCGGACCGGCTCGCCGACGACGCGATCCTCGTCACCCCCGCGGTTGGAATGAAGCGGGACGACGCCGGCGTCCACTACAACCGGCCGGGTGCCGGGAGCGTGACCGCCCTCGCCGCGGAGGCCGCCCCGGCGGACGTCCCGGTCGTCGGGGCCTTCCACAACCTCGCCGCGGGCAAGCTCGCGAACCTCGACGCCGATCTCGACTGGGACACCCCCGTCCTCGCCGACGACGACGACGCCAGAGGGATCGTCATGGACCTCGCCGCTGGCATCGACGGGCTCCGCCCGCTCGACGCGGGCCCGCTCGCGAACGCCGCCGAGGTCGAGTCCATGACGCCACTGCTCATCAATCTGGCCGCGAACAACGAGGGGCTCCACGACCTGGGCGTCAAGTTCACCTGAGGGGCTTTCTCTTCTTCCCCTTCGGGCCTCCTCCCGCCTTCCCCCCCCCCCCCACCCCGCGGCGCCGCCCCCCCCCCCCCGACTCGTGGGGGCCCGCCCCCCCCGCCACGCGGCCCAAGCCGCCCCCCGCCCCCCGC
>JAZKTI010000186.1:0-5303 GCA_036625635.1 Haloarculaceae archaeon | reverse complement strand
GGGCTGTAAGGCTGTATGCGTGGTTTGTAGCGTCTCCGTTCGAGAGCGAGGAGAGGGCTTTCTGGCTGTTTGCGGTGGCGGTAACGTCGTCGTTCGAGAGCGAGGTGAGGGCTTTCTGGCTGTTTGCAGTTGCAGTCACAGTAACTCCAGGGAGCGAGGTTCGGGCCGCTATCTGACTCCGATTTCCGGGACCTGTTGCCCACAGTACACCACATCATCGATCGAGCACGAGCACGTGCCGAGTCAGCGATCGGTGCACCCGCCGGTGGAAGGCGGCCTCGGAGGTCCACCCCGCGTCGTGGGCGATGCGGGCCCAGGGGCGGTCGCCGACGACGACGCACCGGTCGGCCACCCGGGCGGCCTCGCGGAGCGCCCCCTCGACGAGGGCGTCGAGGTCGCCGGTGATCTTCGACTGGCGACCGTAGGGGACGTCGAAGACCACGCCGTCGACGGCGCCGTCGCGGATCGGAACGGATCGGGCGTCGCCGCGAGCGAGCCCCCAGGGAACGGTTTCGGGGAGAGCAGTCTGTTCGGTCGAGCCCGAAACGCTTGCTTTCGCTCCATTGAGGAAGTGGACGAGGTTTTCGCGGCTCCCCCGGACCATCCTGCCCTGGACGTCGACGCCGACGGCCCGGGCGCCGACGAGGCCGGCCTCGATCAGGATGCCCCCGGTCCCACACATTGGGTCGAGGACCACTGCGCCCGGGCGCGCGCCAGCGAGGTTCGCCAGCGCGCGGGCGAGCAGCGGACCCATGCTCCCGGGCTGGAAGAAGGGGCGCTCGGTCGGTTGCCGGTCGCCGAAGTCCCGGACGCTCTCGGCGGCGAGCCAGCCCAGCGCGCAGGTGTCGGCGGAGAAGAGCGCGCGGAGTTCGTGGTCGGGGGCCTCGAGGTCGACGCCGAAGCCCCGGTCGACGAGGACCTGCCCCAGGGCGCGCTCGGCCGCCTGTGTGTTGACGCCACTCTCGCCGCGTACGTCGACGGCGCGGACCCGGACCGATCCAGGGTCGCCGAGATCCACGCTCGCGAACTCTTGGCGCCCGTCCCGGAGGAGCGCGACCGCGGCGTCGACGGCGGATTCGCAGGTCCCCACGAGTTCGGCGGCGCGATGGGTGTAGGCGAGCGTCCGGACCCTGTCGGTGACCTCGCTGGCTGTCGCGAGTCCCGGGGCGATAATCTCGACGTCGCTGGCCGCGGTGGCGGCCTCGCGGGCCGCGAAAGCGTCGTTCTCGCCGCCGAGTTCCAGGACGTACACGGGTCAGCGTGGGGGCGGCGGCTTCAAGTGTCCCCCGAAAGCCCGGACATCGGCGATCCTCACGCACTGTCACCGTACCACTGTGGACTCCTGGGAGCCGCCTGTCCGGACCCCCGACACCCGGAGCGGCCCACGATCGAGCACTGACAGCCGAACGGAGGCGTCACCTCGTGGTCGAATCGCCGTCCTGATCGTCCCCTCGGCAAGCATCAGCAGACTCCTGTGTACAGGAAACTCTTACAGCGCGACAGGTACCCGATCCCTTAGGAATGCACGGCAGTGGCCCTCGCGTGGGCGATACGGGCCCCCACTTGAGTGGTTCCTGTCGGGCTCCGTCGACGTCCGTCCGACCGGATCCTGGGGGCGTGCCACTAACCTTTATAAGGTTTAAATACGTGATTTAAGGCGAACACATGGCTGATCCCAAGGAAACCATCAACATCGAAAACGTCGTCGCCTCGACCGGTATCGGGCAGGAGCTCGACCTTCAGAGCGTGGCGATGGACCTCGAAGGGGCGGACTACGATCCGGAGCAGTTCCCGGGCCTCGTCTACCGGACGCAGGAGCCCAAATCCGCGGCGCTCATCTTCCGCTCGGGAAAGATCGTCTGCACGGGTGCCAAGAGCACGGACGACGTCCACGAGAGTCTGCGAATTGTCTTCGACAAGCTGCGTGACCTCAACATCCAGGTCGACGAGGACCCCGAGATTATCGTCCAGAACATCGTCACCTCGGCGGACCTCGGCCGGAATCTCAACCTCAACGCCATCGCCATCGGCCTCGGCCTCGAGAACATCGAGTACGAGCCGGAGCAGTTCCCGGGCCTCGTCTACCGGCTCGACGATCCCGACGTCGTGGCCCTGCTGTTCGGCTCCGGGAAACTCGTCATCACCGGCGGAAAACAACCGGAGGACGCCGAGCAGGCCGTCGACAAGATCGTCGCCCGGCTCGAGGACCTCGGCCTTCTCGAGTAGGCGACGACCGCGATCGGGCTCACTGTCGGCGTGACAGGCTTCCACAACGCTCGAAAACGACGCACACGCCTCCAGAACAAAGCGTACAAACGCCGACCCCGCGAACTACCCGCCAATGGCCTTTGCCACGGCGTTACAGACCTCGGTCGAAATCTTCGGCCGCGGGCCGGTGGCACTCGTCGTCACCTTCCTGCTCGCGACGGTCTTCTACGCCGTCACCCTCCACCTCGCGGCCGTCTTCTTCATCGGGGACGTCCCGACACAGCCTGCCGTCATCGCGGCCCCCGTGCCCGCCCTTACCAGCATTCTCCTCCAGCAGTGGGGTGCCGCGGTGGTCATCCCGGTCACGCTCCTGGGCGACTTCGTCGCGATCCGGTTCGCGTACGACCTCGAGATGCGAGCGGCGACGGCGCTGACCCTGCTCCACTTCGCCTTCGCGACGGTCATAGGCGTGGCCCTGGCGAACGTCCTCGGGCTCACCTGACGGGATCCAGGCCGGTGAGTGGACCCGCTCGACGACCGGTCCTGCGCCACCGATCCACCGATAGCTGGGCTCCTCGATAGCTGGGCTCCTCGATAGCCGAGCCCCTCGACAGGTAGGCCCTCGACAGGCAGATCTCTGGCAACCGGGCCCCTCCACCGCCATCCCCTCACCGCCATCGGACCGGCAGGGCCTAGCTCGACGGGCTCCGGTCAGCACGTCGGCCACGTCCGCGACGGGGTCGTGCGTCACCCGGTACTCGATCGGCGTCGATCCCTCCGTGCCGGGGTCGCCCTCGGCACCGGGGACGATCTCGTCGGCCCCCGCCGACACCTCGCAGAACCCGATCTGTCGTTCCTGGCGCGTCCCGACCCGCGTGTCGTAGTGTTCTGCCTCGTATCCCAGGGCGTCTGGGCTCTCGCGCTCGACGAAGTCCCGGTGGGCGCGAAGGCGTTCGGCAACCACCCGCGGACTCATCGAGGGGAGGTCGGTCACCCGCTCTGCACAGAAGTCGTGAAACTCGCTCTCGAGTTCGGCCCCGACGGACGTCCGGCCGGCGACCATCGCCGCGAGGGAGGTGGTTCCCGTGCTCCAGAAGGGATCGAGAACGGTGTCGCCGTCGACCGAGCACATGTTCACGAGGCGGTAGGGGATCTCGAAGGGGAAGGCGGCCGAGCGGTCCCTGAGGCCGCTCTCCGGCAGGTCCTGGAACTCGCCGCCGATGTCCGTCCAGCCGTCGGTGAACCAGCGGTTGCGCTCCTCCCAGAAATAGGCGCTCTCGTAGCGGCGGTCGGCCTTCGGCTCGAAGCCCCGCCGGCCGCCCTTCCGGAAGACCAGAATGTACTCGTGCTCGAGGCTGACGGCGGCGTTCGGTGGGAGCATGCCCGAACCCACGACCTTCGCCGCCGAGTTCGCGGGCTTGTGCCGGAGGACGTCGGGGAGTGGGTCGAAGCCGCGGCGCTCGAAGGCCTCGATGACGCGCGCGTGGTTGGCGAAGACCCGGAAGCCCTCGTCGAGCGGCCTGGTTGCGTCGCCGACGTAGACGCAGACGATGTCACCCGGCCGGAGGACACGGGGTCGACCTCCGCCCAGACCGAATCGGGGAGTTCGTGCATCGCCTTGAAGGCCGACTCACCGCCGCCGGCGTCGAGTTGGTCGCAAATCTCGGCGTTCATCCCTGCAAAGAGGCCGACCCACATTTCGATCATGGGGTATCGGGGCGAGGTGACGACGAGGTCCACGGATTCGTCCGCGAGGTCGGACATCTCCCGTGCGTCGGCGGCGTGGATACTGTGGGTGGTTTGCATCGTCGGGGAATGTAGTTGGACCGGTGGCTCGGTGCCCGGCGAGACGTCGAGGGAGGCGCGGTCCCTCGGGCCGCCGGGCCGTCGCTCTACCGGTGGAAGCCACGGGAGCGCGAATACTCTTTCCCCTCGGCGGAGCGGTCGGCCCGGGACCGGTCTTGGGCTGGGGGACGGACTCGAGACGTTCGGCTTACTCGACCAGGCGTTCGATCTCCGTCACGAGCACGTCGCTGGCCCCTTCGGCCTTGGCTTCGGAGATGACCTCGAAGACCCGGTCCTCCTCCACGACGGCGTGGACGGCGACCTTGTCGCCACCGGCGATATCCATCACGGTCGGCCCGCCCAGGCCCGGGATGACCGCCTCGACAGCCTCCAGATTCTCCTCGGGAACGTTCATCATCAGGTAGCGCTTGTTATCGGCGGCGATGACCGACCCGAGGGCGGTCGCGACCTGCTGGACCTTCGGGTCGTCCGCGACGTCCTCCCTGGCGAACAGTCGGACCGAGGACTCGAGGACCTCGTCGACGACGGCGAGGCGGTTCATTCGGAGAGTCGTTCCCGTGGAGGTGATGTCGACGATGCCGTCGGCGATATCGACGTGGGGCGTCAGTTCCGTCGCCCCCGAGACCTCCGCGATCTCCACGTCGACGCCCTGTTCCTCGAAGTAGGCCGCGGTGATGGTCGGAAACTCCGTGGCGACGACGCCACCCGCCAGGTTTTCGACGGTCTCGATGTCGCCCGCCTCGGGGGCCGCGAGCACCAGTCGGCAGACCCCGAACTCGAGGTCGAGTAACTCGACGAGGTTGTCCGGGTCGGCCTCGCGGACCTGGTCGAGGCCGGTGATGCCCACCTCTGCGGCCCCGTCGGAGACGTACTCTGGGATGTCCGCGGCCCGGGCGAACAGGACCGTCACGTCCTGATCGACGGTGTCCGCGTGGAGCTTCCTGTCGGCCCCGTCGACGAGGTGCAGCCCCGCCCGTTCGAGGAGGTCCACGGCCGGGTCGTGCAGGCGCCCCTTGTTGGGCACGGCAATGCGCATACCGGGGAGTTGCACTCCCCGGGCAACTGTCTTTCCTTCCGGACCCGCCGCAGGGACAGACTCGGGATGGCTCGCGGTCTCGGGTGGCACCCGGAAGGTCGGGGTTTGGAGCTCGGGAACG
This sequence comes from Haloarculaceae archaeon, assembly GCA_036625635.1. GTDB lineage: Archaea > Halobacteriota > Halobacteria > Halobacteriales > Haloarculaceae > JAZKTI01. The sequence continues at coordinate 132 of JAZKTI010000186.1, read as the reverse complement.
GCGAAGGCCGGTGGGGACGGGGACGCACGTGGATCGGTGGAGGGCGCGAAACCGTGGAGGTGGGGGACGCCCATCCCGCCGACCCGGAGGTTTGACACTCCCCGCCGGCAAACCGCCGAGCATGAGCGAACT
>JAZKTI010000185.1:0-5313 GCA_036625635.1 Haloarculaceae archaeon | reverse complement strand
CACCGGATCGGGGTCCCGCACCGCCGAGGCGAGCAGGCCCTTGGCGTCCGGCGGTGTCGAGGGAACAACCACCTTCAGGCCCGGCTGGTGGACGAAGAAGGCCTCGGTCGACTCGGAGTGGTGCTCGGGGGCCCGGATGCCCCCGCCGAAGGGCGCCCGGACGACCAGCGGACAGTCGAATCGGCCGCGGGATCGGGTGCGCAACCGCGCGGCGTGGCTCACGATCTGGTCGAAGGCCGGGTAGATGAAGCCCATGAACTGGATCTCGACGACCGGCCGGAGGCCGTAGGCGGCCATCCCGACGGCGGTGCCGACGATCCCCGACTCCGCCAGGGGCGTGTCGATGACCCGCTCCTCGCCGAATTCCTCGAAGAGGCCCTGCGTCGCCCGGAAGACGCCGCCGTTCTCGCCGACGTCCTCGCCCATCACGAGGACGTCGTCGTCCCGTTCGAGTTCGCCGTAGAGGCCGTCGCGGACGGCCTGGACGAGCGTCAGTCGCTGTGCCGCCGCCGATTCCTGGCTGCCCGTCTCGGGGGTTTCAGACGTCTGGCTCTCCGACGTTGGGCCGTCCGAGTCCCCGGTTTCCGAGTCCTGGCTCATGATTCCAGTAGCACCTCGTCGCCGTGGGTCTCCCGGAGGTCGCGCAGGTATTCGAGTTGCTCCTCGAGCCGGCGGGGCATGTCGGCGTAGACCGCCTCGAACATGCTCGCCGGGTCCGGCCGCTCGTGGGCCTCGGCGGCGTCGATGGCCTCGGCGACCTCAGTCCGGACCTCCTCCTCGATGGCGTCGACGCGATCGTCGTCCAGGAGGCCCCGGTCGCGAAGGAACGACTCCATCCGCGGGATGGGATCCTTGCGCTTCCAGCGCTCGACTTCCGCCTCGTCGCGGTAGACCGAGGGGTCGTCCGCGGTGGTGTGCGCGCCGAAGCGGTACTGGACGGCCTCGATCATCGTCGGCCGGCGGGCCCGGCCCGCCCGGTCCTGCGGGACATCGTCCGGGTGCTTCGCGCGCTCGAGAGCGTCGCTCGTGACCTGGTAGACCGCGAGCGGGTCCATCCCGTCGACCTGCACGCCTTCGAAGCCGTAGGCGTGGGCCTTCTGGGCCAACGTCTCCGAGGCCGTTTGGCGTTCCCGGGGGACCGAGATCGCCCACTGGTTGTTGTTACAGAAGAACACCGCCGGGACGTCGAAGACCCCGGCGAAGTTCATCCCCTCGTGGAAGTCGCCCTCGCTGGTCGCGCCGTCGCCGAAGTAACACAGGAAGGCCCGGTCCTCATCCTGCAGTTTCGACGCCCAGGCGGCGCCGGTCGCGTGGGGGATCTGCGTGGCGATGGGCACCGCCATTGTGAACATGTTGACCTCCGCCGGGGCGATGTTACCGGCCTCCGAGCCCATCCAGTAGAGGAGTACGTCCTTCAACGGCCAGCCCCGGATGTGCGAGCTGACGTGCTCGCGATAGCTCGGGAAGGTCCAGTCCTCCGGCGAGAGCGCCATCGCGCTCCCGACCTGGGCGGCCTCCTGGCCCGAGAGCGGCGGATAGGTTCCCATCCGGCCCTGGCGCTGGAGGCTCACGCACCGCTGGTCGAAGTGCCTGCCGAGCTTGAGTTCACGATACATCCGGACGAGTTCGTCGTCGGCGAGGTCTGGAACCGCCGCGTCGGGCCGGACGGTCCCGTCCTCGTCGAGGATCTGTACCTGCTCGTCGGGATCGGTTTCGAGGGTACTCACGAGAAAGACCACCGTCCTGCAAATGACATGGGTGTCTTTACAGTCTCGCGGGCCTGCCTTAGTGGTTTCGCGAATCTTGCCTCGACCCCGCCCGACCGGGTGGTCGGATCCGGATATTCGTCTCGTTTCGAGGTCCGAACCGTAGAGAAACTGAACGAACGTGAGTAGAGTGGTGTGGTATCGTGTGTCGTTGCCACAACTCGTCGACAGTCCGCTACGTCGACTCTCGTCGTCAGTCCCCTTCGAGATTGTTGTGCCGCCGCTCGCGGGCGGCGATAGACGGGGTCTGGCTCGTCGCGACGAGCGAGTACGGTCGCCGACTGGCGCTGTGAGTCGATTATCTCGTTCTGGTGGCGCGACCACTCACTGTCGTCGTGAGTCCGGACGCATCCGACCCAGTGGTTGCTGACGGTCCGACCCTCCGCCACGATCTGCCGCTGGGATCTGTCAACTTTATCAGAGTTCAGCATCGCTTTCCTCGACGTCCAGTCGTTCACTGTAGCCGTCGGTGTCGAATCGCGTCGCGAGTCTCTCGAGTTCGGATTCGGGGACCGGTGCCAGACCGACATCGACGTCCTCGGTCGATCTGGCGCAGCCGGTGAGAGTCGCGACGTAGCCGCTCGCGATGCCGTAGTCGAGTCCCAGATCGTCCAGGACGGCGGTGGAATCCATGACGGCCCGATCCAGTTCCGAGAGTTCCCGCGAGCTCGTCAGGCGGTCATTGCTCAGGTCCAGTCCCCGGGCATAGGAGGTATGACTACTGTGGTGTGTCGTTCCGAGAGCGGGCTGGAATGAGACAGCGGTGGAAACTGGAGCTCAGTCGGCAGAGCGTGCCCGCTGCCGGGCCTCGGCGACGCTCGCGTCGTCTCTGGCGACGGCCTCGACGAACAGTTCGCCGGCCCGGTAGGACGAGCGCACCAGCGGCCCGCTGGCGCAGTACAGGAAGCCGAGTTCCTCCTCGGCGACCGCGCGCCAGGTCTCGAAGGCGTCGGGATGGACGTAGTCGCTGACCTCGAGGTGCGAGCGGGAGGGCTGGAGGTACTGCCCGAGGGTCACGACGTCGACGCCGACCGAGCGAAGGTCCCGCAGCGACTCGTAGACCTCGTGGTCGTACTCGCCGACGCCGAGCATGAGGCTCGTCTTCGCGTATGCCTCGCTCTCCGCTGCGACCTGGCGAAGCACGCCGAGGCTCTGCTCGTAGCCCGCTCGCCGGTCCCGGACCGGCCACTGGAGGCGGTCGACCGTCTCGATGTTGTGCGCGAGAACGTCCGGGCCAGCGTCGATGAGTCTGCCCACGAGGGCATCTTCGCCCTGGAAATCCGGAATGAGGGCCTCCACGAGGATGGAGGGGTCCCGCCGCTTGATCTCGCGGACCGTCTCGGCGACGTGCCCGGCACCCTGGTCGGCCAGGTCGTCGCGGTCGACGCTCGTGAGGACCACGTAGTCCAACCCGATGTCCTCGACCGCGTCGGCGACGGTCTCGGGTTCGTCATCGTCGAGGGCCGTCATCCCGCCGGTCTCGACGTCACAGAAGTTACAGCCACGTGAGCAGCGCTCGCCCATCAGCATGAACGTCGCAGTCCCGGGGCCGTCTCGGCCGGACCAGCACTCGCCCATGTTGGGACAGTTGGCCTCCTCGCAGACCGTGTGGAGGTCGCGCTCCCGGAGGCTCTGCTTGATCTCGGTGAACCGCTCCCCGGAGGGGGACCGCACCGTCAGCCACTCGGGTTTGCGCGACCGGCTCATTACCCTACGTAGGGGCGCGGGGGCCAAAAGGATGTGGACATGCCGTCCGGAGGGGCCACCACCAGCGCCGGGAACCGCCTACAGCCCCCAATCACCCGCGATCCGGGCCAGCCGCCCTATATTTTGCCCCCAACCGGTGCGAAGATTGAAAAGTCACCCCGCGCACAGTACTGCGGGGAGTTGTCGATTCACCGTGCTCGACGTCGAGACCGACGAGATCAGGACCGGATCCCTGCCGCGAGTCCTGCTACTCCTCGCGGTGCCTCTCGTCGCCCAGAACCTCGCGCTCGTCGCCCAGCAGGTGGTCGACCTGTTCTGGGTCGGCCGGCTGGGTGGCGAGGCCGTCGCCGCCGTCGGCCTCTCGTCGGTCGTCGTCGGCCTCGCGATGGTCCCGGTGCTGGTTTTCGCCGTCGGCAGTCAGGTCGTGACCGCCCAGCGGGTCGGCGCCGGGTCGATCGAACGGGCGCGCCTCGTGCCGGTCAACGCCGCCGGCGGCGCGGTCCTCGTGACGGTCGTCGTCGGGGCCGGCCTGGTCGGCTTCGCCCCCGCTGTGGTCGACCTGTTCGGCACCTCCGAAGCCGTCGCGAACATGGCCGTCGCCTACCTCACGGCCTACTCGCTGGCTCTCGTCGCGACGGGAGCCAGCGACGCCCTCGAGAGCGGATTCACCGGCTGGGGCGACATGCGGGCGGCCTTCCTGGTCAACGCGACTGCCATCGCTGTCAACGTCGTCGTCGACCCGCTGCTCATCCTGGGGTACTGGGGGTTCCCCGAGTGGGGGGTGGCTGGCGCCGCCGTCGCCACGGCTGTTGGATACGCCGTCGGCGCGGGACTCGCACTGGGCCTCGCCGTGCGGGGGCGCGGCGACTTCCGCCTCACCCGGGCCGCGATCGCGCCCGATCTGGCCACCGTCAGGGAGATACTCGACGTCGGCCTGCCGATCGCGGGGCAGAATACCGGGCGCCAGGTCGCCCGGCTCCTCGTGGTCGCGGTGGTCTCACTCGTGGCCGGCGGCCCCGGCCTCGCGGCCTACCACATCGGGGCCCAGGTCGCGACCGTCGCCTTCGTGCCCGCCCAGGGCCTCGGGCAGGCGGCAACGAGTGTGGTGGGCCAGAACCTGGGCGCACGGAGTCCGGACAGAGCCCGCCGGACCACCTGGCTCGCTGTCGCCATCGCGGCCGGCGGCCTCGCCGTTCTCGGGGCGGTCCAGTGGCTCGGCCCAGCGGCGATCGCTCGCGTCTTCGTCCCCGACCTCTCCGGCCAGGCGCTGGCCTACGCCGTCACCTACCTCGAGGTGCTCGCATACGGCTACCCCGCCCTGGGCGTCATCTACGCCGTCGAAGCGGGGTTCAACGGCGCGAACCGGACGAAGGTGAGCATGTACTCGACGCTCCTCCAGTACTGGGCGGTCCGGCTGCCCCTGGCCGCCGGCGGCGTCGTCCTCCTCGAGTTCGGTGTGGAGGCGGTCTTCTGGGCCGTGACGCTCTCGAACGTCGCCGCGGCGGTCTGGCTGCTCGCCTACTTCCGGTACACTACGGCTCGCGGGTTGCTCCGCCGGGCTGCCGAGGAAGCCGCGAGCGGGGACGAAACCCCATCTGTGGATGCGCGGGGCGTGGCCGACGCGAGCGGCGCGGCGACGGAGACGGGTAGCAGCGGGCCGGCAGCGGCCGAGCGCCAGGGCGAGGGGTCCTCTGAGGAGCCCGCTGTCGACTGAGCGTGACCCTCGGGCCCGCTCGGTCCACTGCCACACCCCGGCCCCCGCTCGCTGGTCACTCCTGCATCTTGCCACCGGGGGGGGGGGGGGGGGGGGGGGGGGGGGGGGGGGGGGGGGGGGGGGGGG
>JAZKTI010000184.1:0-5315 GCA_036625635.1 Haloarculaceae archaeon | reverse complement strand
GAGCGAGGTGAGGGCTTTCGGGCCGGTTGCGGTTGCGTCCGTGTTTCTATTTGAGAGCGAGGTGAGGGCTAACTGGCTGTGTGCCCCCGATTGTGGGCTCATCGATCCAATGGTGCACCTCCAACTGGAGCCAACGTCGACCGTGGAACCAGCCCTTATCCCCCCGGGCCCCGATGAAATCCCATGCCAGAACACGCACTCCTGATCGGCGGAACCCGGTTTATCGGCCGGGCCACGGCCGAGGAATTCCTCGATAACGGCTACGAGGTCACGCTGTTCACCCGCGGCAACAGCGAGAACCCGTTCGCCGATCGGGACGGGGTGGACCACGTCGAGGGCGACCGGCGAACCGACGCAGACCTCGAAGCTGCTGCGGCCGCGGTCGAGCCCGACGTCGTGGTCGACCTCGTCGCCTATTTTCCCCGCGACGTCCGCGTCGCGACCGAGGTCTTCGCGGACGTCGACGCCTACGTCTTCGTCTCCTCCGGTGCGGCCTACCGATCCGAGGCGATCCCCAAGCGCGAGGGCGAGACGCCGCTCGAGCCTTGCAGCGAGGACCAGGCGACTGCGGAGGGTTTCGCCCACTACGGCGCGAAGAAGGCCGAGGGCGACCGCGAAGTGTTCCGGGCGGCCGAGGCGGGGGTGAACGCGACGAGCGTCCGTCCGCCGGTCGTCTACGGCCCGCACGACTACACCGACCGGTACGCCTACTGGATCCAGCGAGTGCGGAGCCACGATCGCGTCCTCCTCCCCGGGGACGGGACGAACCTCTGGCACCTGGTCTTCGTCGAGACCGTCGCGCGGGGCATCCGAACCGTCGCCGAGGCCGGGAGCCCCGGCGAGGCCTACAACGTCGCCGACCGACACCTCCGCACGCTCGGCGACCTCGTCGAGTCCATCGCTGACGCCGTCGGGGCCGGAGTCGAGGCCGTGACCGCCTGCGAGCGCGAACTCGCGGCGGGGGACCTCGAGCCGGACGACTTCCCGGTGTACCGGGACCCGCCCCACGTCCTCTCGACGGCGAAGCTGGCGGATCTGGGCTGGGAGGCGGTCCCCGTCGAGACGGGGATGGCGCGGACCGTCGAACACGTGCTGGACGGGACCGAGCCCGGCCACGAGCCCGAGGACGGGCCCGACCGAGAGGCGGAGGAACGGGTCCTTGGCGTCCTCGAGACGCTGTAGTTGTGACCGCTCCCACCCACCGTGTCGCGCAATGGGATCTCAGCGGCGAGCCGAGGACATCGTGGAGTGCCACACCGATTGCCCCCCGAGGATGACGGGGTAGGAGGCCAGGAGGCCGGACTGGCGGCGGACGACGGTGACTGCCCTCCGGTTCCGTCCGACCAGGGTGACAGGAGCTGACCCTCACGTACTAAATGACTCCGTCTTAAAAGAGGGGGTATGTTCGAGAAGTCGACGTGGATCCGGTTGCCCCGGAACGTCGTCGTCGGCCACGGCGTCCTCGACGAGACGGCCGAGGCCGTGGCCGATGTGCACCTGCAGGGCCGGCCGCTCGTCGTCACCAGCCCGACGCCCCGGCAAGTGGCCGCCGAACGCGTCGTCGCAGACTTCGCTGACGCGGGAGCCGACTCCGACCTCGTCGAGATCGAGGCGGCCAGTTTTGCGGCGGTCGAACGTGTCATCGAGGCCGCCGACGCCGCCGACGCGGGCTACCTCGTCGGTGTCGGCGGCGGGAAGGCCATCGACGTGGCGAAGATGGCCGCCGACGACCGCGGCTGCGGGTTCGTCTCGGTACCGACGGCGGCCAGCCACGACGGCATCGTCTCCGGGCGCGGGTCGGTGCCGGAAGGCGACACCCGCCACAGCGTGGCATCGGAGCCCCCGCTGGTCGTCGTCGCCGACACCGAGATTCTCGCCGACGCGCCCTGGCGGCTCACGACCGCCGGGTCGGCGGACATCATTTCGAACTACACCGCGGTGCGGGACTGGCAGCTCGCCCACCGGCTGCAGAACGTCGGGTACTCGGAATACGCCGCCGCCCTCTCGCAGATGACCGCAGAGATGCTCGTCGGCCGGGCCGACTCGATCAAGCAGGGCCTCGAGGAGTCTGCCTGGATCGTGGTCAAGGCGCTCGTCGCGTCCGGTGTCGCGATGTCCATCGCGGGTTCGTCCCGGCCGGCAAGCGGCGCCGAGCACCTCTTCAGCCACCAGCTGGACCGCCTCGTGCCGGGGGCGGCTCTCCACGGCCACCAGGTCGGGGTCGGCGCCATCATGACCGAGTACCTCCACACCGGCGACGGCGGCGAGTGGCGGGACGTTCGCGACGCCCTCGCGGCCATCGGGGCCCCGACGACCGCCGAGGCGCTGGGCGTCGAGGCGGCAACGGTCCTCGAGGCACTGACGACCGCCCACGAAATCCGCGACCGCTACACAATCCTGGGTAACGGCGTGAACGAGGCCGCAGCTCGCGAGGTGGCGACGGTCACGGGCGTCATCTAACTGCCCTGGTCGACACGGCCTGTCGTGGATCCTGGCCGTCGTCCCTCCGCTCCTCGTCGACACGGCCTGTCCTGGATCCTGACCGTCGTTTCTCCGGCCCGACCGTCAGACGTGGACGGGCGCCCCCTCGGCGAGGCGCTCGGCCCACTCGGCCCGGGTCTCGACGGGCCCCTCGAGGAAGTCCGCCGAATAGACGACGACCAGGCGGTAGAACCTCGCTCCCCCGTCGGCGTTTCTGATACCGGCGATGGTGACCTCAGGGATCTCGTCGATGCCCCAGCGGACGCCGGTCTCCTGCCCGACAGTGGGGCGGGCGCCCTGCTCGAGGGATTCGTCCTCGTTCGGGGCTGTCCCCGGCAGTTCGGGGCCGTCCTCGGTGACGACGTGGATGCCCCCTTCCTCGGGGTTCCGGACCGCGACGTGGGTGTCCAGGAACGCGCCGGTGTTCCGGGGGGGGGGGCACAACCCGGGATCGGTCCGGCGGCAGCGTGACCGTCGTCTGGCTCACCGTCAGCGACCCGTAGGTCACCTGCAGTCCGGCGAGTCGTTCCGTAACGGCCGCGCGCGTTCGCCCCGTCGCTCGCATGACCCCATCAGAGGCTCCAGCTTTTGACACTCCCGATCGGCGTCTTCACGCCCTGAAACCGATGGACAGCGATGGCTCGAGTCGAAGGACCTCGCTACACGTGAGCGTCGAGGAAGGCGACCATCTCGGTATAGGCCTCGATGCGGTTCTCGAGTTTCGAGAGGCCGTGGCCCTCGTCCTCGAAGACGAGTTTCTCGACCGGGAGTCCCCGTGCCTCGACGGCCTCGACGATCTGCTCTGCTTCCCCCACAGGCACACGCGGGTCGTTCGCCCCGTGGACGACGAACAGTGGGGCCGCGATCTCGTCGACGCTGTGGACGGGACTGATGGACTCGAGGAACTCCCGGTCCGCTTCGAGGCTCCCGTACTCGGCCTCTCGGTGGTCCCGCCGCCAGGGTCCGGTGTTCTCGAGGAAGGTTACCAGGTTCGCGATGCCCACGAGGTCGACTCCCGCGGCCCAGCGGTCGGGGTACGCGGTCATCGCCGCGAGGACCATGAACCCACCGTAGGAGCCCCCTTTGATCGCGATGCGGTCACCGTCGATCGCCGCCTGGGCCTCGAGCCAGTCCGCGGCCGCATCGAGGTCGGCGACCGAGTCCGGGCGCTTCTCGACGTCGTCCAGTGCGGTGTAGGCCTTGCCATACCCCGACGAGCCCCGGACGTTCGGCTCGAAGACCGCGTACCCCCGCGAGAGGAAATACTGGACGAGCCCGGAGAACGAGGGGCGGCGCTGGCTCGCCGGTCCGCCGTGGACGTCGACGACGACCGGCGCGCCGTCCTCGGGGACGGACTTGGGAAGGGTGAAGAAGGCGGGGATCTCCCGGCCGTCGAAGGTCTCGTACCGGATCAGGTCCGCCGGCCGGAACGTCGCTGGGGGGATCCCCGCGGTCGAGGCGTCGGTCCACCGTGTGGCCGTGGCGCCGTCTTCCCCCGTCGCTGTCTCGCCCCGGTCGGCTGCAGCCCTCCCGGGGTTCTCAAACTCGTCTTGGTTGTTGCTAGCTACCGCCGTGCCGCCACTGGCGGCCGGGACATTCTCGGCCCCGCCGGGAACCGGACCGGCCTCGACCCCACCAGGGCCCGCGAGGCCCTCAGCCACCCCGGCGACCGCCGCGGCGGGGTCGGTGATGGTCGGCCCCTCCGCCGGCAGGTCGAGAACGAAGACGTTGGTGTTCCGGGTCCGGCCGGCGGCCGAGAGCGCCAGCCGGTCCCCGGCGCGGTCGAAAGCCACGCCCCCGGCGACCCCGCCGGCCAGCGCCGGGACCGGGTACTCCCGGACGGTCCCGTGGTCCCCGACGGCGCCGACGTGGAGGGCGGTGTAACCCTCGACGTTCCGCGAGTAGGCGATCCGGTCGGTGTCGTGGTCCACGGCCACCCCGTCGACGTTCCACTCGCCCCCGTCGCGGACGACGGCCAGGTGCTCCGGCTTGAGGACGTCTGCCTCCGCCGCGGTCGACAGGTCGAGGTGACACAGCTGGAGGGTGTCGCTGTCCTGGTCGGTGACGACGTAGATCCCCTGCCCGTCGTGACTCCATTCGGGGCTCGCGTACCGGACGTCACCCTCGTGGGGCGTGATGTGGATGAACTCGCGGGTCTCCAGATCGAGGACGTACAGGTCCTGGTCGAAGCTCGCGTGGGCCTCGCCCACGATCAGGCGGTCGTCGCCGGGCGACCACCCGGCGACGTACAGGTAGCCCTCACCCCGGTGGACCATCTCGGCGGCGTCCTCGCGCTCGGCCCGCCCCTGGACGTAGACGTCGAAGACCGACTCGTCCCGGCGGTTCGAGGCGAAGGCGAACCGGTCACCGTCGTGGCTCCAGCCGCCCCACTGGTGTTTCGCGTCGGGGGTGGCCGTCAGGTCGACGACGCGGCCGTCGTCGTCCAGCCGGTGGAACTGGACGCGCTCGTTGCCCCCGTCGTCCATCCCGAAGACGAGTTCGGGCCGCTCGGGCGAGTAGGTCGCGAAGGAGACAGGTTCGTCGTAGAAGGTCCGCTGGGTGGGCCAGCGCCCGGCCTCAGCGAGGGTCCAGACCTGCGCGACGCCCGTGGTGTCCACGAGGAAGGAAACTGTTCCGTCGGAGGAGATGGACGCCCCGTAGGCGCTCCTGATCGTGAGGTACCGATCGATGTCGTAGCCCTGCACGGACGGGGCCAGGCGGGCCACCGGCAAAGCGTTTGCGCGGTGCGGAGAGCGGCGGCGCGGCGGGGTGTGCGACTGCGCGGCGGGGTGTGCGACTGCGCGGCGGGGTGTGCGACTGCGCGGCGGGGTGTG
>JAZKTI010000183.1:0-5346 GCA_036625635.1 Haloarculaceae archaeon | reverse complement strand
TCGGAAGGTACAGGCACCACGGCCGCGAACGACCGTTCCACCATGCAGGCTCGCCGTCGCGTGGCCCGCCGGAGTCCGCTCCGCGGTCGGCCGGCCCGCCGTCGCCCGGCCAGCCCCCCTGTCGGTTCGGTGGCGACGTCGCTGGCTATGTCACTGGTCCCCTGGCTCCTGCTGGCACTCCTCACAACCCGAGCCGTCGGCCCGGCACTGGCCCACGGCGGTGGCATCGGGGCCGCCGGCCGCTCGACGCTCCGTCTGCCCACCTGGCTGGTCCTGCTCACCGGGGGTACGGCCGTGGGAGCCTCCTTCCTCCTGTCGAGTTTCGTCACCGACCGGACGCTCATCCGGGCCATCGATGGCTGGCGACGTCGACTCCCGTGGCCGGGTCGCCCGGCGACGCTGACGGGTCGACTTCTTGGCCTCCTGGTCCTGGCGACGGTCCTCGTCGTCGGGTTTGTGGGCCCTTCCACCAGCGCGAACCTCGCCGTGTTCCTCGTCTGGGTGGGCTGGTGGGCCGGCTTCACGATGCTGTCCTACCTCGTCGGGAACGCCTGGCCCGCCCTGAACCCCTGGCGGACCATCGCGGGTATCCTCCCGTCGATCGACCGGTCCTATCCTCGCGGCATCGGCAGTTGGCCGGCCCTCGTGGGCTTGCTCGCACTCGTCTGGCTCGAGGTTGTCACCCCGCTCGCCTCGAAACCGGCACAACTGGCGGCCGTGGTACTCGGGTACACCGCCATGACCCTCGCGGGGGCCGTCCTCATCGGTCCCGCCGCCTGGTTTCGCTTCGTCGATCCGGTCGCGAACGTCTTCCGGAACTACGGTCGGGTAGCTCCGATCGGTCGGGCCGACGAGGGCGGACTCGAACTCCGGCTGCCGGCGACCGCGCTGACACGGTCGGGGTCGCTCACGGCGCCCGGTGACGTCGCGTTCGTGGTGGCGCTCCTCTGGGCGACCACCTTCGACGGCCTCGTTGCCACCCCTGCCTGGGGAGACGCCCTCGGCGGACTCGCCTCGGTCGGGGTCCCACCGGTGCTTGTCTACCCGCTGGCCCTCCTCGCGGGCTTTGGTATCTTCCTCGCCGCCTTCCACCTCGCGGCCCGACTCAGCCGGCGGGTCGCCACCACTTACCTCGCCCGTGCCACGCTCCTCGAACTGGTCGCGCCCTCGCTGCTTGCCATCGCCGCGGGCTACCACCTCGCCCACTATCTCGGCTACTTCCTGACCTACGCCCCCGCCGCCGTCGCCGTCGCCGCGGCCCCCTTCGCGGCCAGGACGGCCGTCCCGACCCTCGCACTGCCGGCATGGTTCGAGTTCGTCGGCATGGCTGCGGTGCTCCTGGGCCACTTGCTGGCGATCTGGGTCGCCCACGCGCGGGCCTTCGCGGCCATCCCTGATCGGATGGACGCCATCCGGAGCCAGGCCCCCTTCGTCGCGGTGATGGTCGGGTACACGATGACGAGCCTGTGGATCGTCGCCCAACCGGAGGTGCCGGTCCCGTACACATGAGGCTCCGCGAGGACGGGACGCCCGACCCTGACACCGCCTACGACGTTCCCCCGGAGTTGCCCGTCTACGAGTGCCGAGCGTGCGGAGTCCCATTTGCCACGCCCCACGACCGCACGCTCCACGAATGGGACGTCCACGACGGGCCACCCGACGGCGTCGACCGGGACCACGACGCACTCGAGGCGGCCAGAGAGCGCGAGGAGACGGCGCTTCGGCGGTTCCGCCTGAAGGCACTCGGTGCCGTGGTAGTCCTCTACTTCATCCTCCTGATGATCTACGCGCTCGTATGACCGACCAGGTCCGCCGCGGCTGGCCCTCCTCGCCTCACTCCCGTCGACTCGCTCCCGTCCGCTCGCTCCCGTCGCCCCGCCCTCGTTGATTTCACCTTCGTCGATGTCGCCCCGTCTCCTGGCTCCCGTCCGCTCGCTCCCGTCGCCCCGCCCTCGTCGATTTCACCTTCGTCGATGTCGCCCCGTCGACTCGCTGGCCCCATGTTCCTGACCCCCGAGGATCCGCCCTCGCGCCCACCATCCGGTCGGCCGCTTCGCAAGCCTAATGAGCCTCAGGGGCGCTACTCCGGTACATGGAACTGCGGGTCATCGAGAAGGAGGACACGATGCTCTCTATCGAAATCGCGGGCGAGGACCACACCTTCATGAACGTGCTCAAGGGCTCGCTGCTCGAGACGGAGGGCGTCACCGCGGCGACCTACGACGTCAACCCCGAGCAGTCCGGCGGTCAGACGGAACCGATCCTCACGATCAAGACCGAGAGCGAGGTCGACGCCATCGACGCCCTGGAGACAGGGACGGTACGGGTGCAGGAGAAGACCGAGGGCTTTCGCGAGGCTTTCCAGAGCGCGGCGTAGCCCCTCGCCCGTCCCAAGGGCTGGACCGTGTGTGTATTTCGACGTACTACAGTGGAACCAAACCTCGCTCGCGGCTCTACCCCCCGATTGGGGGGATTGACTCGTCTTCCCCCGGCCGGATGCGTTTCAACTCACGATCGATCCTCCCCGGTTTCCTTCGGTGTTGATAGTTCGAGTAGCTTGTCGGGCCTGGTTTCTATCCTGGCCCGGCGACGGTCCCGGTCCGGACCCTGTGACCGAATACCCTCTCGACAGTCGGGCAGGTTCGAACTACGGGACAGACTGACAGGGTTTGTCGACCAGCGCTCCACACTCGCTCCCTCGTTTACGTTGTCACACGTCGAACCGTGCCCTGCTCGTTGCTTCTAGCACACGAGCTGGAGCACGTATACCGTTCCGTCGGGGCCGATGTGCACGTCGACGCCGGTCTTGGGCGCGGACTCGGTGGCGACGGCCTCGCTCCCGAACCGGGACCGCTCGAGGAGCGCCTCGGATAGCCCGGCGGCGTTCGCGAACCCGTCGATGGTGAGACCGCGCTGCCGGAGTTGCCAAACCTCGGGCTCGCTCGAACACGAGTCCCGGAGTCGCTCCGCGGCCGTGTCCGTGGACGGCAGGTCCGCGTCAGTCAGGGCTTCTTTGATCGACCGTTCGTTGAAGAAGGTCGTCACCTCGGCCAGTTGCGTGTCCGGCCCAACCGTCCGGAGGTTCTCGGCGCTGCGTCGTTCGTTCAGGGCGTCGAGGTAGGCCGTCTCGACCTCGGCGAGGTCGATCCCCGCGGCCACGCTCGCGTTACCCGGGACCCCCGCGACCTCGAGCCCCTGGGGCGTCAGACCCGGGATCGGGACGATGCCCATCACCCCGAGGACGAAGACTGCGGCGAGACCCAGCGCGGCAACGAGGCCGAGGGCGTACCGTCTGGTGAGCAGGTCACGGTACGAGGGTGCGCCGACGTCGCCGTAGTCGTCGATCGACCGCTCCTCGAGTTCCAGTTTCCCGTGCCCGCATCGGCTGCAGGGCGGCGAGTTTTTCGGGTGGGCCCGCCCGCACTCGGGACAGACCCAGACCGTGGTCGATGGCCCCTCCGACTCCGCCGCCGGGGCGCCCCGGACGACGGCCCGCTCGAAGGTCCCGTGCCCGCAGTTGTCACAGGGCGGATCGTTTTCAGCGTGGGGCTTGCCACACCACTCGCACCGCCACTCCATTGGAGTCACGTTGCGCGCCGGCGCGGAAATGCGTATCGCACTCGGCGATGAGACGGTCCAGCCGGTAGGAGTCCATGCTGCCGTGAGCGTCAACGCCTGATCGGGGGGCGACTAAGTCAGAGCCCGCTACACCCGCACCGGCACGTCCCGCTCGTCCAGGTACTCCTTGACCTCGTGGATGGAGTACTCGTCGAAGTGGAAGATGGATGCCGCGAGCGCCGCGTCGGCGTCGGCCTCGACGAACACCTCGTAGACGTCCTCGGGACTCCCACAGCCCGAGGAGGCGATGACCGGGGTCGAGACAGCGTCGGTTACCGCCGAGATCAGGGGGATGTCGTAGCCCTCCTTCCTGCCGTCGGCGTCGATGGAGTTGACGAAGAGTTCGCCGGCACCGCGCTCGGCGGCTTCCTCGGCCCAGGAGACGACGTCGATCCCGGTCCCCTCGCGTCCACCCTTGACGGTGCACTCGAACCAGCAAGATTCGCCGTCGACCTGCCGGTACTGCTCGCCGTCCTCGTCGAATCGCCGGCGGGCGTCGACGGAGATGACGATGCACTGGCTGCCGAAGGCCGCCGCCCCCTCGTTCACGAGGTCCGGGTTCTCGAGGGCGCCGGTGTTGATGGAGACCTTGTCGGCACCCGCCCGCAAGGTCTCCTTGACGTCCTTGTTCGTCCGGATTCCCCCGCCGACGGTGAGCGGAATGAAGACCTCGTCGGCGACCGCGCGAACGGTGTCGAGCATCGTCTCGCGGCCCTCCGCAGAGGCGGTGATGTCGAGGAAGACGAGCTCGTCGGCGCCGGATTCGTTGTAGGTCCGGGCCATCTCCACCGGGTCGCCCGTATAGGCGAGTTCCTCGAACTGGACGCCGGTGTAGACCGCCGCACATCCCTCCTCGTCGAGGTCGACGTCGATGCAGGGGATGATGCGCTTGGTGAGCATTCGCTACCACCACTTCGGCACTCCCGGGTTTCACGGTTTCGGGTCCGGGCGCGCGCTTTGGACACTGCCCGCGTATCGTCGTCCAGGCGGACAGCTCGCGTATCATCGGTCAGGCGGACAGCTCGCGTATCATCGTCCAGGGTCACTCCGGTCCTACGCCCGGCCTTTCGAGTGTCCCGGAGGAGTCTGTGCGGAACCTCGGATATGCGGTACCCGGTCAGACGCCCGGAACGCCCACCGCGCCGAAGGACGTCCAGCCCGTCGCCGCGAGGACGTACAGCACGCCGAGTGAGGCGACCCAGGCGACGAGTGCGATGCCTCCGGCCTCGAGCCAGGAAGCGCTGGTGCGGACCCGGATGACGAAGAGGTACGAGAGGAGGACGAGGACCGGCCCCAGCAACGGAATCCCGCCGAAGAGGGTGGCGACGAATCCCCAGACGAGCGATCCCAGCAGGGCGGTCACCACGGCGCTCCCGTAGTCGCTCTCGCCGGTCATCAGGAGCGACCCGACGTGGATGCCGAGCCCGCCGATCAGGAGGCTGACGAGGAAGACGACCAGGGTGTCCGTGAACGCCATAGACGGATCTGGGTTCGGCGCGGGCATAAGAATACCCTCGCTAGGTTCGGGTTCGAGGTACGGAATCGGCCGTGTCGCTCGCGTCATTACAACGACGAGTTTAATTGCCCGCTGGCGGCGAACCCGTATCCGCACACGGCCAGAAAGCCCTCACCTCGCTCTCTGGAGATGTATGCGTGACCGCGACCGCAAACAACCAGAAAGCCCTCACCTCGCTCTCTGGAGATGTATGCGTGACCGCGACCGCAAAC
>JAZKTI010000182.1:0-5402 GCA_036625635.1 Haloarculaceae archaeon | reverse complement strand
TTTCTGGGCGTTTGCGGCCGTGATCCCCGTCACTCATCCGAGCGGGCCGAGGGCTTTCTGGGCGTTTGCGGCCGTGATCCCCGTCACTCATCCGAGCGGGCCGAGGGCTCTCAGGGCCGTTGCACAAGTGGTGGCACCCGAGACCCCTCCTGGCGGGCCGTGGGCTTCCTGGCCGTGTGAACCTGTGTCGACTGTCTTTGCAGAAAGCGGGCCGCGCGAACTCCGCCGGTGGGCGACTGCATCTTCGTTCGCGTCGACCGGACAACGTCGTCCTCAGTCGTCGGCCGGACTGACCCGACTCGTCATCTCGACGTCGGCGGCGTCGACGCCGAGTTCGTCGATGGCGGCCTGGGCGGCTTTCTTCCCCGACAGGAGCATCGCGCCGAAGGTGGGTCCCATCCGGGGCAGGCCGTAGGTCGTCGCGGTGGCCATCCCGGTCACGATCAGGCCGTCGTGGGCCAGGCCGGTGTGCTCGACGACGGCGTCCTCGCTCTTGCCGACCCACATCGAGTCGTGGCCCGGCGAGTCGTGGCCGGGGGCGCCGTACTGCCCCTCGTCGGTCTGGTCCATTCCGCCGGCACTCGCGGCGGCGTCCGATATGCCAGGCGCGTCGAGGACGCCTCGCTCGTCGAGTTTCTTCACCGCCATGGCGTCGTGGCCGGTGGCATCGATGACCAGATCGGCCTCGACGGCGATCGGGTCGACGCAGGTGATCTCCCGGGGAAGGGCGTGGACCGGCGTCCAGTTCATCACGATACCGCCGACGCGGTGATCCTCGCGGATGACGACGTCGGTGAACTCCGTCATGTTCTGCATCTTCGCGCCCGCGTCGCAGGCAGCCTTGATCAGGCCCGAGCAGGCCTCGGGCCCGTTGGCGACGTAGAGACCCTCGCTGTCCTGGGACTCCTTGTAGGAGACGTCGAGTTCGTCCAGCACCGCCTCCGCTGGGCTCCGGACGGTGACCTTGTTCATCAGGAAGCCCCCGAGCCAGAAGCCCCCGCCGAGGTAGTTGTTCTTCTCGACGACCATCGTCTGGACACCCCGCTCCGCGAGTTCCTTCGCGGCCGTGAGGCCGGAGGGTCCCCCGCCCACGATGATGACGTCGCTGTCCGAGAAGTCCATGAACTCTTCCGTCCACTCCTGGCCGATGGCGCGTGTGACCTCCGCCTCGCCGACGTCGCTGAACTGATCAAAGTCGCTCATTACAACCGAGTATTATTATCCGGTAATCCTAAGACCTTCCGGTCGGGGAACTGAGTCGAGGCGTCGTGCATCGTCTCGAGGGTGTCACACCAGGGCGAGACTGGAGGTCCCGCTTGCGGCCGGCACCGGAGGTGCCGGTGACACCGGAGGGCCGAAGGCCCGAGGAGCGCAACGACTGCGAGGGCGACCGAAGGGAGCCCTCGAGATGAGCGAACGGCGAGTGTAGCGAGCCGTGAGTGAGCCCCCCGACCGGAGCGAACGGGGGCTTTCTCTTCCCTGGTTACTTTCGATTCTTTTCTTACTCATTGAGCCGCCTCCCAGCTCGCGCTTTGTTTAGTCGCTCTGCAGGCACTATCGAGCGACTGGAGGGTGCGAGATATCCTGCAGCGCGGCCGCGAGCGACGTGCGGGCCTTCTGGCCGTTTGCGGTTGCGGCAGAATCTCCGGTCGAGAGCGACGTGCGGGCTTTCTGGCTGTCTGGGATCATGATACCGGGAGCAACACCTCCTGCGAGCGGACCGATTGCCTTTGACACCCTTGCGGTCGCGGTCTCTGGCGGGGGCAACCCACCGAAGGGCTCCCTGCCGACTCCGGTCGAAAAAACGCCGATGTCGATCCGCAGCGGCACCACCGGGCCAATTCAGGACTCAGTACTTCGGATCCGCGCCGGTCCGTTCGTAGACGCGGTCCATGATCGCGTCGCGCTCCCGCTGCCAGGCCTCGAAGGCGCCCGGCTCCGCTGGGTAGTCCTCGTAGTGGGCGAGGAGTTCGTCGGCGAGGTTCTTCGTCCGGTAGAGGTCGTAGATGGTGTCCCAGTGGCCGACGCTCCGGAGGGCCGTCTTGAGTTTGGTCAGGAGATCGAGGTTCGCCGAGCCGGAGTAGATCGCCTCTGAGAGCTTCCGGACCGGCATCGCCGAAAGCAGCCCCATCAGGTCCTCGACGTCGTAGGCCGTCGTGAAGATGTTGTAGACGTCCAGGGCCGCGTATCGACCGCCGAAGTGGTCCATCACCCGCTGGTTGTACTCCCAGAGGGCGGCCTCGGAGACGTCGCCGTCGTCGATGGCCCCCATGGCGGCCTCGGCAGCGTACTTCCCGGCGTAGGCGGCGCCTGCGATGCCGCCGCCAGTCGTGGGATTGACGTGGCCCGCGGCGTCGCCGACGGCGAGGTAGCCGGGGGCGATCGCGGAGTCGTAGGGCCGCCGGGTCGGCAGGGCCGCGCCGAGTTTGTCCGTCACCGTGGCGTTCTCGAACTCCGGCCGGTCCTCGAGGTCCGCGCGGAGGTCCTCGACGAGGTGCATCGGTTCCTCGGTCATCTGGAAGCCAAGGCCGACGTTGATCTCCGTGTCCGTCCGGGGGAAGTACCACAGGTAGCCGGCGGCCCGCTCGGTGGGCTTGAACACGAGCGCGTCGGACCACTCGACCGGCTCTTCGACCTCGACGATCTCCCGGTAGGCCGAGGAGAAGTGGCTGTAGTCGACGTTCGTGTCGAAGGTTGCGTCGGCCAGGTCGGTCTTGTCCTGGAGGAGCGAGAGCGAGCCGGCGGCGTCGATCACGAGGTCGACGTCGTAGGTCACCGGGTCCCCGTTCCGAATCGCCTCGAGGCCCTCTACCCGTCCGTTCTGAACGACGTCCGTGACCACTGTGTCGTAGTGGAAGGCGACGCCAGTTTCGCGGGCGCCATCGATAATGCGACGGCCGTACTCCCACCGGTCGATGACGGCGAGTTCGCCGGGAACCGGGATGTCCACGGCGGTGTCGAGCTGGGGGATTTCGAAGCGACCGTGGTCGACGGCGGTGTTGGTGAAGGCGGGTTTTAGCGTCTCCTTCGGGATCGCCTCGGGGAAGGCGTCGGCCCCCTTGAGGGCGTCCCCACAGGCGATGTGGCCGGCCTCCGCCTCGTCCTTGCGCTCGGCCACAGCCACGTCGTATCCGGCCTCGGCCAGGGTCGCCGCGGCGTAACAGCCGGCCGTCCCGGCGCCGACGACCGCCACGTCGACCTCGTGGGTACTCATGCCCGCCCGTCATCGCCGGACGGAGAAAACTCTTTATACCGGCCTGCTCCCCTCCCGTCCTACACGTCGGCCGGGCGGGATCGACAGATAACCAGCCGCTCGGCGAGCGGGGGAGGGTGGGGCCGAATCGACTGCTTTGTTCGCCGCCGGGACCGAGGCTCCCCGGTCCCCGAGACGCCACCCGATACGAGCGACCGGTCGGGCACGCTCGAGGATGCCGAAGCGAACGGAACCGGCGACACTGAGCGTCCCCAGATCGATGCCGAGCGTACCCAGATCGACGCCGCGCGTGTCCAGAGCGACGGCCCGCGAGACCGGATCGACGCCGAGGAGCGCGACGCGCTCGAATCGATCAGCCCCGGGGCCGTCGTCTCCTTCGGGGGCATCGCGACCGAGCGCGTCCTCGCCTTCGTCACGAACCTGCTCCTGACGAACGCCCTCGGCGTGGTAGTCTACGGAATCTACGCCTTCGCCCGGCGGCCCACCGGCATCGTCCTGCGGTTCGCCCCGCTCGGCTCGACCGGGATGCTGGTGAAGTACGTCTCCGCCGCCGCCGACGCCGAACGGGGGCAGGTCGCGGGTCTGGCCTACGGCACAACCCTCGGGATGAGATTGATCCTCGCCCTCGGGCTCTGGGTCGGTGCGCCGGCGATCAACGACCTGACGCTTACAGCCCGGCGGTTCCCCGTCCTCCTCCGCCTGCTGTCGATCGGTCTGCCCTTCTTCGCCCTGGCCACGATCCACGTCTTCCTGTTCCGGGCCGTCGAGGTCGTTAACGCCCAGGTCGTCGCCGGCCACCTCCTCCGGCCCGGCTTGGCGCTAATCGCGGTCTTCGGGGCGTCCTCCTGGGCCTGACCGCCGAGGGCGTCGTGGCGGCCATCGTCCTCTCGGCGGTGGTGATGGCCGTGACGCTCCTGCCGGTCGCCCTCCGCCTGACCGGCGTCCGACCGAGACTCCGGGGGGCCGCCGGCGAGGCGCGACGGTTCTACGACCACGCCACACCGAACGCGCTGACGGGCGTGAGCATGCTCCTGCGGACCCGGATCGACGTCCTGCTCATCGGCTTCTTCCTGGCGGACGCAGCCCCGGCCGAGGCGACGGGCATCTACAACGTCGCCCTGCTGCTCGTGGGCCTCGTGGCCATTCCGCTGCTGGCCTTCAATCAGCTCATGCTCCCGGTCGCCTCCCGGCTCTGGGAGGAGGGCGAGTTCGAGACACTGAACGCGGTCTACACGAGCATCACGCGGCTCATCGTCACAACAACGGTCCCTCTCGTCGCAGGGATGGTGGTCGTTGGCCCGGAACTCCTGGCGCTGTTCGGCCCCGCCTACCGACGCGGGTAGGAGGTGCTCCTGCGGTTCATGATCGGGCGGCTCATCGGGAACGGCGTCGGCGCGACAGGCTGACTCCTCCTGATGACCGAACACCAGTACGCCAGGCTCGGGCTCGACCGGTTCCTTGCCGCGCTCAACGTCGTCCTGTCGTACCTGTTCGTCGTCCACTTCGGCATGGTCGGTGCGGCGCTGGGGACCTCCAGTTCCATCGCCATCCAGAACCTCCTCCAGGTCGTCCTGCTCCGGCGCTACGAGGGGCTGATGCCCTTCGACCGGACCTTTCTGAAACCCCTCGCAGCGGGCGCCGGCGCGATGGCCGTGATGTGGGCCCACCGACCGATCCTCTCGGGGCCGGGGCTCGTGGGTGTCGGCAGCCTCCTCGGCCTCGCCGCCTAGGCGCTCTTGCTGCAGGGGGTGGGTATCCAGCCCAGCGATCGGTTCGTCTGGGGGGCGCTCCGCCGCCGCTACGGCAAGGTCGTCCGCGGCCTCGCGCGGTCGCTCGTCCCGGACGTGCAGTGAGACTCCGAGTTTCTGAGGAGACCCCTATGCGGGCGGTGAGACTGTCGATCCGGACCGAGACGGTCCACCCCACCCCGGCTCACGACGGGGCAGGCCGGACACGGTGGATGATGGGGGTGGACCCAGGGGTGCCGGGGCCGGACGCATGGCTGAGGGGGCCGGACACAAGGGTGCCGGGGCCGGACGCATGGCTGAGGGGGCCGGACACAAGGGTGCCGGGGCCGGACGCATGGCTGAGGGAGCCGGACGAAGGGGTGCCCGGGCCGGACGCAGGGGTGACGGAGCCGAAGTGAGGGGCCACTCTCTCCGAATTGGCCCCGTCCCGCTGCCTTCGG
>JAZKTI010000181.1:0-5422 GCA_036625635.1 Haloarculaceae archaeon | reverse complement strand
CCGAGGACGGGCCGATCCACCTTCCCCGGGCTTCCACTGGCCACCTCGATCTGGGGAAATTGGCCGATCAGACAGACGTATCGACGGGGACGTAGGGCGTCTCGCACGGCGGTCCCTCGGCGTGCCGCAGGGTTCGTTCCCCCTCACCGAGGCGCACGAGCGTCGAGGAGCGGGTGCCGTAGCCGTCCTCGTGGACGCAAACCCCGTACTCGTGGTCGGCGACGACCGAGGCGGCGCGGTCGAGCCACTCCTCGCTCGTCTCGCCGGGTTCGGGCTGGAGCGAGGTCCTGACCTTCTCGGCGTTGACGGCCTGTTCCTCGCCGAGGTCCGGGCGGTGGGCCGGGATCGCGTACTCGCCGTCAGCGCCGACATTCACGACCACGTGCACACCGGGGTCGACGTTCCGGACCGCGAGCTGCCCGTTCCACTCGATCAGGACCGCCGCATCCGCGTCTGCAACGACCAGATTGAACCCGTCGTAGGACCGGTTACCGACGTCCCGCTCGACGAAGCGCGCGGCCGCCTCGGCGCTCTCGTGGGCCAGGGCGTCCCGCACGAGCAGACCGCGCGAGCGAGCGGCGGCCAGATCGGCGTCGATCCACCTGTTGGTGATGGCGACGAGGACCCCGAACTCGTTGTAGCCGAGCCAGGTGCCCTCGGCCTCCGCGTCGCGGGGTGCGAGGACGGCCGCGTCCCAGTCGCGCACGGCGGGTGGCTCCGACGGCCTGTCGAGGGCCTCGTCCCGGTTCGCCGCTACCACGACCGGCGCGTCGTCGAACACCTGCCAGGCCAGGGTGAACGTGCACACGGCCCGTCGTACGCCTCGCCAAACCAAAAGCCGTCGGGTGGACGAGAGCGCCACCCGTGCGAGGGTGTACCGCCGGCGGCGAGCCACCAGCTTCGTCGTGGGCACGATCACGGCCCATCCTTCCGCAGGGTCGACCGCATCTTCCGGGTCGATGACTTCCGTCCGCCCTCACTCCGTCGCCAGTCGCTCCCGAACAGCCTCGCGATCGACCGTTCCCGAGGCGGTTCGGGGGAGCGACGAGTCGACGACGACGACCTCCTTTGGGACTGCGTAGGGTGGAAGCCGGTCCCGGCAGACCTCTCGGATTGCCTCGTCCCCGACGTCCTCGGCAACGACCAGCGCGGCGACACGCTCGCCCCACTCCTCGTCGGGCAGGCCGACGACCGCCGCGTCGCTCACGGCGGGGTAATCGCGCAGCACGTCGACGACGGACGCGGGATGGACCGTCTCGCCGCCGGTGAGGATCGTATCGTCGAGCCGCCCGAGGACCACGAGCGTCCCGTCAGCCTCGCGGTACCCGAGGTCGCCCGTGTGCAGGCCGTACTCCCCGAAGGCGGCTCGCGTGTCAGCCTCGTCGAGGTAGCCGGGGGTGACAGTCGGCCCGTCGACCACGAGGGCGCCTCGCTGCCCGGCCGGAACCGGCACCCCGTCGTCGACGACGGTGACCTCCGTGAACTGGAGGGGGTGGCCGACCGCCTCGGGGCGCTCCCGGACCGCTGGGGGTCGGGCCGTCGCGATCTGGGAGGCCGCCTCGGTCGCCCCGTAGGTCGTGAAGACGGGCACGTCTCGCTCCAGGGCCTCCACGAGGAGGTCTCGGCCGGCGGGGGCACCGCCGAGGAGGACACACCTGAGGGACGATGGGGGCTCCCAGCCCCTGTCGAGCATCCGTTTGAGTTGTGTGGGGACCAGGGAGGCACCCGTCGCGCCGTGCTCTGCCAGCACGGCCGCGGTCCCCCTGGCGTCGAAGCCCTGCTGGACGACGAGTGTGGTGCCGTACAGGGCCGTCCGGAAGACCGGCGAGAGGCCACCGAGATGGGCCATCGGGAGGGGCGCGAGCCACCGGTCCGCCGGCAGGGTCCCCAGGCGAAAGGCCGAGGCGGTGGCACTCGCGACGAGGTTGCCGACGGTGAGGCGGACCCCCGCGGGATCGCCGGTCGTCCCGGAGGTGAAGGCGACGAGGGCCTCGTCGGATCGACTCAGAGGCGCCGGCTCGTACGCGGCTCTCGCGGCTTCCCCGGCGGTGGTTGGCTCCGACCGGAGCGGATCGAGCGAGTCGACCAGTTCCGCGGCTGGCGGGTCCACAGAGGAGACGGGACAGGTCGCGGCCTCGAGTGCCGTCGATTCGGTGTCACGCTCACAGACCAGCAGCCCGACCTCGGCCCTGGCAAGGCGGTCGGCGACGTCCCCGGCCGGGAGGCCCGGCTCCAGGGGTACGGCCGGGGTGCAGGTGCGCATCGCCGCGTGGAGGACGACGGCCGTCTCGACGCGGGTCGAACAGAGGAGGCCGATCCGGCCGCCGGCATCCGGCAACCCCGCGTCAAGGCGTGCGGCGACTGCGCCGACGAGGTCGTCGAGGTCAGCGTAGGTCCATTCGCGGCCCCCTTCGGCGTCCACGAGCGCGGTGGCCGATGGGGTCGAACGGGCTGTCGTTCGCGGGAGGTCCCGTCGGGGCCAGGCCCGCCGGCGGGGGCAGGAGGTCGGGCCGCCCTGGGCGGGCGCGCTCTCGCCACGATTCCCGTCGTCCGAGCCGGTCACGTCGACACCTCCCCCACGCCGAGCCCGGGCTCCTGGGGGACCGCGATGGTGCCGTCGGTCACCGGCGCAGGATCGGGACCGAGGTCGGCTGTGAGGCGGGCCGCCGTCGCGAGGCCCGCGGCGGTCACCTCGGGGAGACTTCCGGCGACGTGGACGGCGGCCGTCCGTGCGACCACGGCATCGACCGTCGTCGTCACCGTGGCGGTGAGCCCCGCGTCGAGCGCTGCGGTCGCGACCGCCAGGGCAGCGGCCGGCGAGCCGTGAACCATCGGCTTCACCACGATCGCGTCGGCCGCCCTCGCGGCAAGCACCTCGTCGACCCCGTGGACCGTCAGGCCCTCGTCGATGGCGATTGGGACCGGGCCGTCGCGGAGGGCCCCACACCCCTGGAGATCCCCCCGTGGGAGGGGTTGTTCGACGTACTGCAGATCGAGTCCATCGAAGGCCTCCATGGCCGCCTCGGCCTGGCCCCGGGACCAGGCGCCGTTCGCGTCGGCCCGGAGGGTCGGGGCTGAACCGATAGCCGTCCTGACCGCACGGAGGCGTGCCGCGTCGGCCGCCGGCTCCCTGGCACCGACCTTGACCTTGACACAGTCGAAGCCCCCCTCGACGGCCGCAGCCGCCCGGTCGGCGGTCTGGTCGGGGTCGCCGTCGCCCACCACGGCGTTGACCGGGATCCGCCCGCAGTCCTCGCCACCCAGGAGCCGGTAGAGCGGCTGGTCGACCGCCTTCCCGACGGCGTCGAGGCAGGCGGCGGCGAGGCCGTGGGCCGCCGCCGGGTGTGCGTCGGCGTCGATGGCGTGGTGAGCAGCGTCGAGACCCTCGTCGGCGGCGTGGTCGCTGGCGGTCGCGAGGGTAGCCTCGCACGCCTCGTAGGACTCGGTGAAGTCCGGAAGTGGGGCCGCCTCGCCGACGCCCACGGCGCCCTCGGTCCGGACGCGGACGAGGAAGCCCCGTCGTGACTCGATTGTGCCGCGAGCCGTCGAGAGCGGTCTCGAGAGCGGAAGCGAGTACGGCTCGACCGATACGTCCGCGGTGGACAGGGAGCCGACCCGGTCTCCCGTGCCATTTCCCACACAATCATGCCGTGGCTCAGCACCCTCGGCGCCACGTCCGTTCGCTTCGCCGTCGGGCCCTCGTGCCTCCGTGCGACCGTCGTCCGTGCCGTCCTCGCCACCACCGGCCATCACACCACCACCGGGGCGGCGAGACCGACCGCAAAGAGGAGCGAGTGGACGGCGAACAACTGCCCGGTCCGCTCGAGAGCGAGGTTCAGAACCTCCCCGTCCGTGCGCGTCAGCACAGGCCGGGCCACCCGGACCGCCAGCGGGAGCGTGACGAGCGGGAGCAGCACGCTCGCTTCGGGTGCGAACCCGAGCCAGAGGACCACCGGAACGACGTATCCCAACGCGACCATCACAACGAACTCCACGCGGGACCAGACCTCGCCGACGAGGACCGCCAGGGTTCGTTTCCCCGCGGCGGCGTCCTCCTCGCGGTCGCGGATGTTGTTGACGACGAGGATGGCCGTCGAGAGACCAGCGGCCGCGAGACTGGTCACGACGGCGACAGCCGGAACCGTCCCCGCCGGCAGGGCCGTCGGGAATGGCCCCACGGTCTGGAGGGCCGCCGCGGCCTGGACGTAGTACGTGCCCGTGACGGCGACGACGCCGAAATAGACGAAGACGAAGACGTCCCCGAGGCCATAGTAGCCGTAGGGATAGGGCCCACCGGTGTAGAGGACGCCGGCGACGATGCTCGAGAGGCCGACGAGGAGGATGGGGATCCCGCCCACGAAGACGAGGTAGAGCCCGACGAGGACCGCCAGCCCGTAGGTACCGACCATCGCCCGTCTGACCGTTCCAGGGTCGATGAGGCCACCGGCGGTGACCCGCGTAAAGCCCTCCCGATCGGGGTCGTCGGTGCCCTTCATGGCGTCGAAGTAGTCGTTCGCGAAGTTGGTGCCGATCTGGATGAGGAGGGCGCCGACGAGGGCGGCGACGGCCGGGAGTGCGGCGAAGAGACCCTCGTGGAGGGCCAGGCCGATCCCGAGCACGACCGGCGAGGCGCCAGCGGGGAGGGTCTGGGGTCGCGCCGCCATCAGCCAGGCCCGTCTGCGCGAGACGTCGACCGGCGTGGTCATTGGCGGCGGTAGGAGGAGGGCCGTGAAAGCCGCTGTGGTCGGCTTCGGCCCGAACCGGTGCCGCGCGGCCAGCGTCGGCCCTCTCAGAGTCCGCCGTAGCGAGCGACCTCGTCGTCGATTGCCGCAGTCGAGCGATCAGCGTCCACCTGGATACTCAACTCGGCTACCGTGACCCCCCAGACCGGGACCGCCTCGTCGCCCTCGCGGTACAGGATGGGGACCGATCGCGAGTGCCAGGGGCCGTACCCGACGAGCAGGCCCTGTCCGGCCCCTATCGTGTCGAGCAGGAGCGACGCGTCCTGATCCCGGAGCGGCCTGTGGAACCAGTCGGGTATCACGTCGCGCCGATGACCGATCCGATCCGGGCGACTACCGACGTTGCGGGCGGGTAGGTGAGCAGGACCGAGGCGCCGACACCGACGCGGCGAATTCGATCGGTCATCGCCCGCCAATCGGACCGGCGGGGTGGACCGGTGGACCCCATGGTGGCGGCTCGTGTGGGCGTTGGCTTTGGGATGAGTTCCATTCAATCCCGGGAGGACGTCAATGGGCCGGGGTACGCGTGGTAGCCACAACCTTCGCGGCGGCGACACCGGGGCGGTCTGCACCGTGTCGCCATCGCCTCAGTAGTTTCAGGTGGCTCTCGGTAGCTTCAGGTGGCCCTCCGTAGTTTCAGGTGGCGCTCCGTAGTTTCCGGTGGCGGCCCGAAGTTTCGG
>JAZKTI010000180.1:0-5461 GCA_036625635.1 Haloarculaceae archaeon | reverse complement strand
GGTTGACCTCCGAGAAGACTATCAACAGCGCTACCAGAGCGAGCGGTCTGAGAATGTCCTCGAACTGGTCATGCGACTCTTCGAGGACCCGTATCTCGACGTGAACACAGCAGCCGACTGGTTGGATGTCGAATACAGTACGGCGAATCGGCTAGTCGCTCAGCTGGAGGATGATGGGATGCTCGAAGAACTCACCGGGAAAGAGCGCAATCGGTTCTACCGGGCGAGTGAAGTCTTCGAGATAATCAATAAGCCGATTGACCAACTCTAAACTTCCAAGCAGAGAGGGCTTGAGGCGTATGCATTGAGACGAACGGTCTCAACTACTGGGAGCCCCAGGCACACGTTTGTTCCAGAACGCGACCGACGAAGCCAGAGCAGGCCGGTTCGGACGCTTCCCGCGAACCGGGAGAGTCGTGCGGCTTTATCGGGCCACCCGCCGAACTATCCATCAACGACCATGTACGAGACCATCCTCGCACCGACGGACGGGAGCGACCACGCCCGCCGGGCGGCGGCCCACGCCGGCGCGCTCGCGGCGGCCTTCAACGCCGACGTCCACCTCCTCGCAGTCACCGACATCCAGTCGGCGGCCGGCCCGTTCAGCGCCGGCGGCGTCGACAGCGAGTACCGCGACCGCTTCGAGAACCAGGCGCGGGACTGGCTGACCGGGACCGAGGGCGCCGTCACCGACGACGTCGGGCGCCACACTGCCCTCCGGGAGGGCAAACCCGCACAGACCATCGCCGAGTACACAAGCGAGGTGGGGGCGGATCTGATCACGATGGGCACCCACGGACGATCCGGCGTGAGCCGGTACGTCCTCGGAAGCGTGACCGAGCGGGTGCTCCGGCTTGCCGACGCGCCGGTCTTTACCGTCGGGGCCGAGGACCGGACCGACCCCGGTGCGCCCATCGAGGACGTCCTCGTCCCGACGGACGGGAGCGAGCGAGCGGCGACAGCTATCGAACACGGCATGGCCTTCGCGGGCATCGACGGTGCGAGGATCCACGCGGTCTCGGTCCTCGACGACTCGCTGGGGCTGGAGGATCCGGCCCCGCTCGAGGACGAGGTTCGAGGCAAAATGGAAGAAGAGGCCCACACCGCCACCCAGCGCGTCGCCGACGCGGCAGCGGCTGCGGGCCTGGAGGCGGTCGTCGAGCTCCGCCGGGGCAACCCCGCGGCGGAACTCCTGGCGTACGTCGACGACGCCGGGATCGACGTCGTGGCGATGGGGACCCAGGGGCGGACCGGGTTGAACCGGTACCTCCTCGGGAGTACGACCGAGCGGGTCGTCCGCCACGCCCCGGTTCCGGTGATAGCGGTGCATGGACGCGAGGGAGAGTGACGCGCGTTGAACTGGCATACCCCGCCGACGAGACTGGGAAAGGACCCGCTGGAAAGCCGCAACTCGTGCTGGGACGGCCAGCACCCGGGTGGCGGGTGCTTCGATCGACGGGCCACCGAACAGGTCCGGCGGGGTAAGGAACCGGTCGCAATAGCCGCGTGCGGCGGGAGTGCTGCACCGGAGACAGCCCGGCCACGCCATCCGGTCGCAGGCTGCCGGGTGCCACCGGGATCGGAGTGAGACGATGGCGATCGACGGCGGGCTGACGGAGCTCGATCCCTCGCTGGTCGTCAGCGTCTTTACCGCCCTCGGCATCGGGGCCCTGATCGGTCTCGAACGGGAACGGGCCGTTTCTGGCGGTCGGTTCGCCGGGAGCCGCACGCTTCCCCTGATCGCGATGCTCGGCGCACTGGTCCAGCTGTTCTACCCCCAACTGCTCCTCGTCGCGGCCGCCCTCGTCGGCGTCCTCGTCGTCCTCGCCTACGTCTACAAGGTGGAAGTCGAGGGGGACCTGGGGCTGACCTCGGCCATCGCGACGGTTCTCGTGTTCGTCTACGGGGCGATGACGACCCACTCCCCGGAGGGGTACACGCTGGCGGTCATCCTGGGGGTCCTCACGACCGGGATCCTCGCCGTCAAGGGCCCACTCCACAGTTTCGCCAACCGCCTGGACTGGGAGGACCTCCGGGCGACGATCACCTTCCTCATCGTCGCCCTGGTGGTCCTGCCGCTGCTCCCCGACCGGGGCCTCGACGTGTTGCTCGGTCTGAATCCACGCTTCGTCTGGCTGATGGTCGTCTTCGTCTCCGGCATCAGTCTGCTCGCCTACGTCCTCTCACAGCTCCTGGGCCCCGAACGCGGGATCGGCATCCTCGGCGTCCTCGGCGGGTTCGTCTCCTCGACGGCCACGACGGTGTCGATGGCCGAGCGAGCGCGGTCCCAACCGGGGCTGTGGGCGATCTGTGGGTTCGCGGTCGTCGCGGCGTCCTCGACGATGTTTCCCCGGGCGCTCGCGGAAGTCGCCGTCGTCTACACTCCGCTCGTCCGGGATCTGGCGGTCCCGATGGCGGCAATGACTCTCGTCGGCGGGACCATCGCCCTCGGGATCCTGTGGTGGCACTACGGCGACGCCGAGCCGGACCTCGAACTCACCAATCCCTTCCGGCTGAAGCCCGCATTACTGTTCGGGGCACTCTTCGCGGTCATACTGCTCGTTTCCAAGCACGTCAGTCTCCAGTACGGGACCGGTGGGATCTACGCGACCGCATTCGTCTCCGGCCTCGCTGACGTCGACGCCATCGCCATCTCGCTCGCGCGCCTCGCGGGGGAGGGCAGCATCTCCGAGTCGGTCGCGACGACGGGCATCGTCATCGCCGCTGTGGCGAACACGCTCGTCAAGGCCGGCATCGCATGGACTTTCGGCACCCGAAAACTCGGAAAACTCGTCGTCGCCGGCCTGGCCCTAACAGGGGCAACCGGCCTCGGGCTCGTGCTTCTCGTGTAGGCGAGCGCAGTACTGCCGCGCGTTCCCACCGGATAGTAACCGACGACGACTCAAAGCGACGATGGCCCGCATCTCGACGTGTGTCGGGATCTACCGAGTCCGGCGTTCGTGGAGGGAACCGGTGACTCCGGGCGGCGCCGATGTGGAGCGCGAACGGCCCGCGAGGCAGGCCTACCTCCGACGGATCGCCCTCGCGGTGGCGGCTGTCTCCGCGCTCGTCCTGTTCCTGTTCGCCGTCCGCCTCCTCGGCGCGGCCACGGAGGCCGCCGCCCCGGCGTTCCGGAGCGAGTTCAAGACCCTGGTCGTGGGTGAGGCTGGCGCCCTCGGGGCGAGCTGGCTCGCCACCTACGTCCTCACCAACGGCTCCGTCGTAGCGGCGCTGTCGATCAGCCTCCTCGTCGCGGAGGTCGTCACGGAGTCCCAGGTGTTCCTCCTCATCGCGGGCTCACGGCTGGGCGGCGCGGCCATCGTATTGCTCATCGGCGGGCTCGAGTACGTCCGCCAGCGCCGCTTTTCCGTCCGACACGCGACGGGGCTTGGCGTACTCACCTTCATCGTGACGGTCTCGATCTACGTGCCGGCGACGGTCCTCGGCTACCTCTCGCTCCCCGTCGTCCGGCCCGAACTCGCGGGGTTTTCCCGGTCGGCCGGGTTCGAGGGGCGTCCACTTGCCCTCTTCGAGGGACTGACCGACGCCGTCCTCGGTGTCACGGGGCCGCTGCTCGGGTTCATCCTGAGTCTGGGCCTGCTGCTTGCCTGCACGGACCTCTTCGACCGGCTGCTCTCCCGGGTGGAGACCGACGCCGTGCGGGAACAGTTCTTCGGCCGCCTCCGCCAGCGGTGGGTCTCCTTCGGCATCGGCCTGCTGGTCACCGGCCTGACCACGAGCGTGGCCTTCTCGCTGGGGGTGATCGTTCCCCTCTACAACCGTGACTACGTCACGCGCCGGGAGATCGTCCCGTACATCCTGGGTGCGAACATCGGGACGTTCTCCGACACGTTCGTCGTCGCCGTGGTCCTCGGCTCGGAACCGTCCATCGCCGCGGTCCTGACCCTCGTGGGCGCCGCGTTCGCCGTCACACTGGTCGTCCTTGCTGCCTTCGAATCCTACCGGGGTGGTATCGCGGCCGTCCAGGACGGGCTCGAGGCCGACCGCCGGCGCTTCACCGCCTTCCTGGCGGCCCTCGTCGCTCTCCCACTGGCCCTCGTCGTCCTCGGGACGGTCCTCCCGTAGCCCGGGAACTGCCGGGGGACCCTTTGTCCCCGGATGATCAACTACGCCCATGCCCATGCGGGTCCTGGTCCCGATGGACCACTCGCCCCTCGCCGGGCGGGCCCTCGAGGAGGCACTCGAAAGCCACCCCGACGCCGAGATTTCGGTCCTCCACGTCATCGACTACGTCGAGCAGGCGGGTGCGGCCCAGCTGCTCCTCGGGAGCGAGGAACTCGAAGCGCGGGCCGAGGAGCGGACGGACGTCCTCTTCGAGCGGGCCCGCGAGATCGCCGCCGATTACAACAGCGAGATCGAAACCACACGCCGGGTCGGCGAACCGAGCCGCGAAATCCTCAGATACGTCGAGACACACAACCTAGACCGGATCGTCGTCGGCAGCCACGGCCGCAGTGCGGTGGGCCGGTTCATCCTCGGGAGCGTCGCCGAGTACGTCCTTCGTCACTCGCCGGTCCCGGTGACGGTCGTGCGGTGAGGGGTCATGACTGACCCCCCCCCCAAGGAGGGGGGCGGGCCAGCCGGAGCGGTTTTCCCGCTCCCGGTTCGAGTCGGTGGCATGCGCGTCGCCGTTGCCGGCACGTTCGGCCCGATCCACGACGGCCACCGAGCGCTGTTCGAGACCGCCCTCGAGTTTGGGGACGACGGCGTCGTCGTTGCACTGACGAGCGACGACATGGCGACTGCGAGCCGGACTCGTCGGGTCCCGCCTGTCGCGGACCGGCGGGCTGCTGTCCGGGCGGCGCTCGATGCCTCTGACCGCTGGGACCGCGACTTCGAGTTCCGGACGCTGGAGGGACCCCACGATGTGGCCGGGACCGACGCCGACCTCGACGCGCTGGTCGTTTCCCCGGAGACGATGGACGAGCTGCCGCCGATCAACGACGAGCGCCGCGACCGCGAGCTCGACCCCCTGCTGGGGCTGGTCGTCCCCTTCGTCGAGGCCGAGGACGGCGAGCGGATCTCCTCGACCCGGCTGGTGGCGAGCGAGGTCGACGAGCACGGCGTCCTGACCGGGGAGGAGTCCTGAACCGACCGTCGCCGGCGGAACCTGGGGATCGGCAGTGATGGCGACCACAAAAGGGAGCCGTCCACACTCAGTGGCCGCTGGATCCCGACAGGTACGCTCACGGTCTCAGTCGGCCACGGCTCGGACGGCCACGGCTCAGTCGGCCACGGCCTAGTGGAGCGTCCACCCTGAAGTGGAGCGGGACGAGATCCCAATCCCGCCTGACATACGGTCCTCACCTCGCTCTCGAACGCAGACCTCACTGCAACTGCAGACAGCCAGAACGCCCTCAGCTCGCTCGCGGTTCCTGTGAAGATTATCCTCGCTGCTTACCGGTTCGCTCCGCTCACCGGCTCGCTTCGAGACTCTCCC
>JAZKTI010000179.1:0-5518 GCA_036625635.1 Haloarculaceae archaeon | reverse complement strand
CGGTGAGCAGCGAGCGAAGCGGTGAGCAGCGAGAATATGTCGCGCAGACCTCGCGAGCGGCCCGTGGGCTTTCGGGTTGATCCGAGGTAACGCGCTCTCCCCGCTGAATTGGAGCGGTTAAACGTGCCCGGCGGGACCGGGTACTGATAATTCCCCAGGGCGGTCCTCGGGCCGGGTCGAGGTGTCGAGCAAGGCCCGCCCAGTCGGAGCGGCTGGGGGGGGGGGTTTGGCTCCTGGGGGCGAGGCCGAGTCCGGAAGGCGAATCGAGCGTACCCTTGTCGAGGGGCTGGAGGCCGCCCATAGACTTTCCACGACTCCGCACGCAAAAGCGACTATGAAGCCCACCCGGACCGTCATCATGGGCGCCGCCGGGCGCGACTTCCACGACTTCAACGTCGCGTTCCGCGACGACGAGGACGTCGATGTCGTGGCATTCACCCATACCGCCTCCCAGAACATCGGCGAACTCGAGGAACTCCCGACCCGGCGGTATCCGCCGGAACTGGCCGGCGACCATTATCCGGAGGGGATCCCGATCCACCCGGAGGCCGACCTCGAGAGCGTCGTCGCGGAATACGACGTCGACCAGGTCGTCTTCGCCTACTCCGACGTCTCCCACGAACACGTGTTGCACCAGGCCTCCCGGGCGCTGGCCGCGGGCGCCGACTTCCACCTCGTCGGCCCGGACCGGATGATGCTCGAGGCCGCGGTCCCCGTCCTTGCCGTCGACGCGGTCAGGACCGGCTGTGGCAAGTCCCAGACCGGGCGGAAGCTGGCCGACCTGCTCCTCGAGCGGGGGGACGAGCCGGTGGTCGTCCGCGAGCCGATGCCGTACGGCGACCTCGTCGAACAGCGCGTCCAGCGCTTCGAGACGCTCGCCGACCTCGACGCGGCCGGCGTTACCATCGAGGAGCGCGAGGAGTACGAGGCCCACGTCGAGGCGGGCCACGTCGTCTACGCGGGCGTCGACTACGCGGCCATTCTCGAGCGGGCACAGGCCGAGGCCGACGTCGTCGTCTGGGAGGGGGGCAACAACGAACTCCCATTTTACCGGCCCGACGTCCATATCGTCCTCGCGGACCCCACGCGTGCGGGCGCCGAAGTCCGGTATCACCCCGGCGAGACCAACCTCCGGCTGGCGGACTACGTCCTCCTCAACAAGGAGAACTCCGCGACGGCCGAGGAAATCGAGACCGTCGAGGGCAACGTCCGCGAGGTCAACCCCGACGCCGAGATTCTCCACGCCGACTCCGTCGTGAGCGCCGACGGGGCTGCGATCGAGGGCAAACGGGTCCTCGTCGTCGAGGACGGACCGACGCTGACCCACGGTGACGCTCCGATGGGTGCCGGGCTCATTGCCGCGCGGACGTACGACGCCGGCGATGTCCTCGACCCACGGGACCACGCCGTGGGCTCAGTCGCCGGCCTCTACGACGAGTATCCCCACCTCGACGCGGTCTTGCCGGCGATGGGTTACAGCGAGGCACAGCTCGCGGACCTGGAGGACACGATACGCGCCGCAGATCCAGAGGTGGTCGTCTCCGGGACGCCAATCGACCTCGGTGGGGTGATCGACGTCGACGTCCCCGTCGTTCGGGTCAGGTACGACCTCGAGGAGCGTGGCCGGACGCTGAGAGACGTTCTCGACGACCACGCCGAATTATTGGGTGAGTAGTGGTGTTGTAGGGCACGGATAGTTGGCCCCGGTCCCCGTGGCTCCCGGGTTTTGATGAACGGCCGGGGACCCGGTACAGTGCCAGGACCGTCGGGCGGTCTTAGAGCCCCAGCCCCAGGAGGCGGTTCGTCGCAACCAGGCCCGCCGCGAAGACCAGCAGCCCGACGAGGACGCCGAAAGCGACTGCCCAGCCCGCCACGTCGGCGAGGACGCCAGTGGCCACGTTCCCGACCGAGCCCAGCAAGACAAACACCGTCCGGACGAGCCCGAAGCCGGTGCCGCTCTCGCCGGGGGCAAACGCCCGCATGAACCGCGCCTGGAGGGCACCGCCCCAGGTGAGGCCGACACCGACGAGGAGGATACCGGTCCAGCGCACGCCCACCGATTGGGGCCACAGGACGAGGACCGCGAAGCCGGCCGCGGTGACCATATAGGTCACGACGAGGCTGGCGTCGAGGTCGTAGCGGTCCGCCGCCTCGCCGACCAGCGGGAGGACCAGCGCGATCAGGACGAACGCGACGCCGGCGGCGAGGGCAGCCCGCGAGCGGGTGAGGTCGTGGTGCTGCTGCATGAACGCAGGGAAAAAGGAGACGAAGGCCTGGAAGACGTACATCCCCACCACCCCGAGCACGGACGTGAAGGCGACGGTCGGCCGCGAGAGCAGTTCGACGACCGTCGCCGGGCTGAACCGGTCCCGGAGCCGGATTTCGGGACTCACCGGCGACCGGTCCTCGATGGCAACCAGGGCCAGCGCGAGTGCGCCAAGCGCCGCGACCCCGCCCACGAGCACGCCGGCCCGCCAGCCGACGCGGGCGGCCACCCAGGCGGCGCCGACGGGAACGACCAGGCCGGCGAGCGGGCCACCGGCGGAGTGGACGGAGAACGCCCGGCCGGTGTTCTCGAACCGGCGATCCAGCAACGCCGTGCCGGCGGCGAAGTAGAGCCCGGCACCGGACCCCAGGAGGACCGCCGCGAGGGCAAAGACCGGCAGACTCGGCGAAGCGGCGACCAGCACGCTCCCGACCGTGGCTCCTCCGAGGGCGACCAGCACGATCCGGCGCTCGCCGTACCGGTCCGCGAGGACTCCGCCCGGGAACTGGGAGAGCGCGTAGGAGGCCCACATACCCGTCAGGACCAGCCCGACGACCCCGCGAGAACTCTCGAACGTTGCGGCGATGGCCAGGACGAACGGGCTGAGCGCGACGCGGGCGCCGAACTGGCCGAAGTTGGCGGCGACGGCGCTGCCGAGTGCCTGCAGATTCCCCTGGGAGTCCGACACGGTTCGGGACTGGACCCTCCTCCGCAAAACCGCTGTGGAAACGCGACGCGGGGTGAGATCCAGACTCGGCCGAACCCGGTCACTCCTCTGCTGCCGAGGATTCGACCCCCTCTATTCGCCGGACCCTTTTCGGCACTGCCGGCGGCTCCACGTCCCTTCTCGCACGCCAAATCGGTTTCAGTTACCCCTCTTCGGCGGGGAGGGACCGGTACAGGCCGGTCTCGAGGAGGGCAGAAGCCAGTGAAGACCCGTCGAGGACCTCGATGCCGGCCGACTCAGCCTCGGAGCGGGCTCGCGACGGGAGCCGGGCGTCGGTCACGAGGGCAGGTCGCTCGTCCCCCGTGCTGCGTTTCTGTGCCGCGGCGATCCGTTCAACGTTCCGGGCCGAAATCATCCCGTCGTCCCCCTGGTGGGCGGTCCACACGAGCAACCGCTCGCCGGCCGGTTCGTTCCGGATGGCGACGATGTCGTAGACCGACCCACCAGAGGCCGCGAAGGACATCGTCGACCAGCCGCGGGCCTCCCAGAGGTCCGCAACCAGATCCTCGAATGCTGCCGCGTCGAGCGTTCGCAGTCTGCGGAGGACAGTGGCCGCCTCCGGGGCGTCCTCGTCGATCTCTGCCTCGGCGGGGTCGTCCCCGAGTCCCGCTGTTCCGGCGACGTCGCCGGCCCCCTCGCCTCCAGCACCGTCTCCGGGACCTGCAGCTCCACCTGCCTCGCCGCCACCTGCGACTCCGGCGCCAGCCCCGGCCCCGTCGGCTGTCGTCTCGCCATCCGCAGGTGGGACGTCAGCGCGATCCTCCGAGGCGTCTCCGGCCCCCGGGTCTCTCGTCCCATCCGCCTCGATGGAGTCCGCGCTCACGTTCGATTCAGGGGTCCTGCCGGGGGAACCCCAGCCGGCCGGATCGGACACGTCGACGGCGGCCGTCGACTCCGACGACCTTGCGGCCTCGACCTTCTCCGAGACGGCGTCCTGGTCGAGGCGCGCCTCCGCCCCGTCGCCCGCTGCGCCGGCCGCTGCCTCCCCAGGCGTTTCCGGCGAGGCGCCCTCGCCTTCCTGCGCAGGCGTCTCGGCGTCCTCCGCCTCGGCGGCCTGGGGCAACTCTTCCCCAGACCCTGGGACGGTCTCCCCAGACAGGCGCTCGTCCAGGGCCTCCTGGGCCGCCTCGAGGGCGTCCAGTCGGCCAGGGAAGATCTTCCGTGAGAGGGAGATCGTGCGCTCGAAGTGGATCCAGGCCCGCTCGTATGCCTGGGTCGCCTCCTCAGTGAGGTCGCCCGCGGCGATCCGGTCCCCGGCCGCCATCCACTGTCGACCGGCGCGCTCGCGGTGGTCGATCGCGCGCTCGGCACACTCCGAGGCGTGCTCCCGCATGATCTCCGAGTCGACGTGGAAGTCCTGATCGGCAGCGGGCCAGTCGAGCCCCGTGACGTTCCGTGCGAGTTCGAGGGCCCGCTCCCAGGATTCGGCGGCGGTGGCGGGGTCGTCGACCTCCGCAGCACGGTTTTTTGCCGCGATCACGTCCGTGAGGGGTGCGCTCCTGAGGACCTCCCGCTCGCGCGCCGCACCCAGGACCCGGCGAGTGAGAGATTCTTCAGTAGGCCTCGAGCCGGGGTGGTGAACGGCCGCGTCGTAGCCCCCCAGGGCCTCCTCGTAGGCCGTGGCGGCGACGACGTACTCCCTGTCCTGCCAGGCATCGTGCGCCCGACCGTGTGAGGCACCGCCACGGCCGGCGTGGGCCCGGCGACGAACGTCGTTGACGTCGTCGACCAGGGACTCGGCCGTGGGGATAAAGGCGGTGAGCGCGCCCTGCCCCAGGTCCCGGAGGTCGCCGAGGGCCCGTTCGAACTCGGCCTCTACGCCCGCGACGGCGTCCAGCGCGGCCTCGAACTGGTCGGCGGCGATGCGACGGTTGGCCGTGCGCACGCCCGTCTCAACCTCGTCCGCGGTCCGCCCCGCACGCGCCCAGATCTGGGCGGCGTGGTCGACATACTCGGCGACGGCGTCGAGTTCCCCGCGCACAGGAAAGGTGACGACGCCAGCGGATTGGGTGTCGATCCGGAGGTCGGTCGTCCGGAGCCCCCCGCTCTCGGCCGTGGCTGTGAGGACGTCCCCGAGCGGGAGGGACTGGACGTGGTCGCCGTCCCCCGACCCGACGAGGAACAAGAGTCGCACGTCCGTCGCGACCATGAGGGCCTGGTGGTTCCCGTCCGGCGAGACGCTGACGAGGTCGTCCTCGGTCCCCTCCTTGACCTCGACGCCCGCCTTCTTGTTCCGGATGACGTACTTTGCCGTCTCCTCCTCGGCGATGTGTGTGGCGGGCGGATCGTCCTGCAGGTACCTGGTGCCGAGGACGCCCCCGGAGCCCGTGAGCTCCAGCACCTCGACCGTGTCGGTGTCTCCCGCTGTCAGATCGACGACCCGGTTCATTCCCCTGTATACCGATTTGGCGGCTCTTACCCCTCTGCGACCCTAAAGATGTCGGCCAGTGGGGTGGGCTCGCGGCAGCACGTCTCGGCGATCGATCACGAAGGCTGCGAGCACCGCCATGCCCCACCGCCATGCC
>JAZKTI010000178.1:0-5533 GCA_036625635.1 Haloarculaceae archaeon | reverse complement strand
ACCACCCGGCCGAACCCACCATCCGGCCGAACCCACCACCCGGCCGAACCCACCACCCGGCCGAACACGTGACTGGCACGTGCCAACCGGCGTCTAACGCGCCGGTTGGGTAACTTACGGCTCGATCGAGGGCGCGCTCCTCGCCCGATTCCCCGATCCGGTTATCTCTCGAACCCGTCCTCGAACACGAATGTCCCGTCCCGCTGGATCACGTCGCCGTCGGCCTCGATCCGGGAGTCCTCGCTCATGTCGACGATCATGTCGAGGTGGATGGCGGACTCGTTCTTCGGGTTGCCCTCGCCCACCGACTCCTCGATGGACCGCCCGATGGCCATGTGGACGGTATCGCCCATCTTCTCGTCGAAGAGCATGTTGGCGGTGAACCGGTCGATGTCGCGGTTCATGCCGATCCCGAGTTCGCCGAGGCGGCTGGCGCCCTCGTCGGTCCCGAGGATCCCCGTCAGGACCTCCTCGTTCTTCTCCGCCTCGTGAGCGACCACCTCGCCATCCTCGAACTCGAGGTAGGCCCCGTGGACCTCGCGGCCGTGGCGGACGACCGGCATGTCGAAGCGGACGGTGCCCTCGACGGACTCGGGGATCGGTGCCGTGAATACCTCGCCGCTGGGGAGGTTCATGTCGGCCACGCTGTTCACCGCGGGGTTCCCCTCGATCGACATGGTGACGTCGGTCTCCTCCCCCGCGACGACGCGGACCTCGGCGGCCGAATCGAGAATCTCGACGAGTTGTTGCTGGTGTTCCTCCTGGGCGTCCCAGTCTTTGTCGATGGCGTCGTAGACGAAGTCGGCGTAGCCATCCGTGCTCATCTCCGCCTTCTGGGCGTTCCCCGGCGCCGGATGCTGCGTGATGACCGCCTCGGTGTCCTCGTTTTCGATGTGGTCCTGGACGGGCTCCATGATGCGGGCGACGGCCTGCATGTCTTCGGGCGCCACGTCGCTCATCTCCGCGACGTTCGTCGTCGCCCTGACGTTGATGAGGACGTCCGAGGCCTCGACCAGGGCGAGCAGGTGGTCGGGGGCCGGGAAGTCCGCATCGCCGAAGGCCCGGACGAAGGAGCGCATGGCTCGCCCCCCGATCTGCACCCTCGCGGGGATCGCCCCGCGCTCGCCGATCTTCTCGAACAGCGCGACGGTGAGCTCCTCGGCCTCCTGGCCGGAGACGAGGAGCACCGTGTCGCCCGCCTGGACGTTTCCACACCGGTCTACAACGAGTTCTGCATGCCGCTCGACGCGAGGATCCATGGTTCCGACCACTGCCGGGTGGGGAATAACGCTTTCCAGAACGAATCTTCTGTCGCACCGAGTGACAGTTGGACGTGACGGGTCCCGGCAAACGGCCGCTCCCGCTCGTCCCCCCGACTGGTCTCTCGACAGACCGCCGGCGCCAGTCCTCACCCCGCGGACTGCCAGTGGCCCCGTGGTCTCGACCACTCCCAAGGCGGGCCGGGAACCTGAGGGGCGGCGATCGAATCGTCGTGGAACCCCGGAGCGAGCCGGCACCAGCGCGGAAGCCTGAAGTCCGTGCATGCCCGACGATTCCACTGGGACAATGGTACGCCTCCTCGCCCT
The DNA here is from genome assembly GCA_036625635.1 of Haloarculaceae archaeon. Lineage (GTDB taxonomy): Archaea > Halobacteriota > Halobacteria > Halobacteriales > Haloarculaceae > JAZKTI01. The sequence goes on along the minus strand of JAZKTI010000178.1, from coordinate 3,947 downwards.
TCGCCACGGGGAGACGGACTGGAACCGGACTGGCCGGCTCCAGGGCTGGGCGCCCATCGGGTTGAACGACAGTGGACGGGCACAGGCCCGTGCGCTGGCCGAGGATCTCGAGGATCTCGAGGGGATCGCCAGCGTCGGTCACGTCGACCGCCTGGTGACCTCCGACCTCCGTCGAACGCGGGAGACCGCGTCGGTGCTTCGGGAGGCACTCGACCTGCCGACGCCCCAGGCCGAGCGAGCCTTCCGCGAGCGCCACCTCGGGGTCTACCAGGGTCTTCCTGTCGACGCGGTTCGCGAGCGCCACCCGGAACTCGACGATATCGGGGCCGTGACTGGGTTGCAGGTCACGCCGGAGAGCGGCGAGAGCCTGGCCGACGTGGCCGACCGGGTCCGCCAGGGCGTGACGATGCTCCGAACGGAGGCAGAACCAGACGAGACTGTCGTGCTCGTGACCCACGGCGGTCCGATCCGGATCCTGGTGGCCGAGGCGACGGGGCGGGACCTCCTGGCGACGATTCGCGACATCCACCCCCGGAACTGCGAGGCCTTCGCATTCGACATCGGCGGCGATATCACCTTCGAGGGAAAATCCCGCGCCCGGCGATAGGGGATTCTGGTGGTGTGCGGCGTCGACAGACCGCCGTCCTCAGTCGTCGGTGGGGTACTCCGCGTCGAGGACGTCGCCGTCCCGGCGGTGGGTGGGAGCGGGGTCCGAGGGATCGCTCGAATCGCCCGCGGTCGCGGTTCCGGTCGACTCCGCGGCCGATGTATCGGTCGGATCTGCATTGCCGGCGGGCCCGGCGGTGTCGCTGTCGACCGCTGTCGTCCCCTCGGGGCTGACACTCCCGGTCTCGTACCCGGCGAGGTCCAGCGTGACGTGGTCGAACCCGAGATCGCCGACGTGCTCGCGCGCCGCCCGGGCGAAGGCCGGGTCGAGGGCCGCCTCGAGTTCCTCGGCCCCGACCTCGATCCGCGCCAGGCCGTCGTGGTCGCGGACGCGGAACTGGTCGAAGCCCCAGGTCCGCAGGAGCTCCTCGGCGCGCTCGATGCGGGACAGGCGATCCTCGGTCACCTCGAGGCCCGTGGGGATGCGCGAGGAGAGGCAGGCCATCGAGGGTTTGTCGGCCACGGAGAGGTCGTAGTGGTCGGCGATGGCGCGAACCTCCCCCTTCATGAGATCGTTGGCGAGGAGCGGCGAGTAGACGTCGAGTTCCTCGACGGCACGCAGACCCGGTCGGTGGCCCTCACCGACGTCGGAGGCGTTTGTGCCGTCACAGACCACGTCGATGCCGAAGGTCCGGGCGCAGTCGTACATCGCCCCCAGGCGCATCGAGCGGCAGTGGTAGCACCGCTCCTCGTCGTTGGTGACGAAGGCCTCGCTGTCGAGTTCCGAGAACGCCACGACCTCGTGGCGGATGCCGATCTCGTCGGCCACTCGTCGGGCCTCCTCGAGTTCGGCGGCGGGGAGGGTTTCGCTCCGGGCGGTGCAGGCGACGGCGTCATCGCCGAGGGCGTCGTGGGCGATCGCGGCGACGACACTCGAATCCACGCCGCCGGAGAAGGCGACCAGCACCCCATCCAGGGCCGCGAGGTCGTCCCGGACCGCCGCGAGTTTCGCCTCAACCATGGTGGTCGTGGGGTTTCGGCGGGGAAAAGGGCGTTGGGAGCGGTGCGGATCCCCTGTCCCCCTTACCCTCCCGTGAACCATCCGAGCAGTATCTCGGGACCGTCCGAGCAGCCGTTCGGTACCCGTCCGAGCAGCCGTTCGGTACCCGTCCGAGCAGCCTCTCAGCCCCGGTCGTGACGACTGCCGACCGATCTCCAGACCAGGCACGCATCTTATACTCGCGAAGCCCACATCCGGTGGCATGACCGCACAGTCGACCACGGAGTACGGCAACGTCGAGAACTACGTCGGTGGGTCCTGGCGGGCCCCATCCGGAGAGGATGGTCAGACGCTTGTAAACCCGGCCACGGGTGACGAGATCGGCTACGTCGGGTTCAGCACCCCTCGCGACGTCGAGGAGGCTGTCGTCGCGGGCCAGACCGCCTTCGAGGAGTGGCGCAAGAGGCCCGTCGAGGAGCGGATCCAGCCGCTGTTCGAGTACAAGAACCTGCTCGAGGACCACCAGGAGGAACTCGCGCGCCTCCTCGTCGAGGACCACGGGAAGACCCTCGACGAGGCCCGCGGCGAACTCCGCCGGGGCATCGAGAACGTCGAGGTCGCCTGCGGGGCCCCCACCCTCCTGCAGGGCGGGCACGTCCAGTACGCCGCGCCGGGGATCGACGAGACGGCCGTCCGGCAGCCCCTGGGCGTCTTTGCCGCGATCACGCCGTTCAATTTCCCGGGAATGATCCCGCTCTGGTTCCTCCCCTACGCCGTGGCGACGGGGAACGCGTTCATCCTCAAACCGAGCGAGCAGGACCCCCTCGTCCCCCGGCGCATGATTGAACTCGCCGCGGAGGCGGGCTTCCCGGAGGGGGTCGTTCAGTTTGTCAACGGCAGCGTCGAGACCGTGCACGCCATCCTCGACCACGACGGGATCGAGGGCGTTTCCTTCGTGGGTAGCACCCCCGTCGCCCGAACCATCTACGAGAAGGGGGCGGGGAACGGGAAGCGGGTGCAGGCCCAGGGCGGCGCGAAGAACCACGTCATCGTCACCGAGACGGCAGATCTCGCCTTCGCCGCCGAGAAGGCCGTGTCCTCGGCGCTGGCGTGTTCGGGCGAGCGGTGTCTCGCCAACGACCTCGTCTGCGTCGAGGACCCCGTCTACGATGAGGTCCTCGACCTGGTCGTGGCCGAGGCCGAGCGGGAGGTCGTCGGGAACGGGCTGGACGAGGAGACCACGGTGGGAGCGCTCATCACCCCCGACCACGAGGAGACAGTCCGGAACTACGTGGAGACCGGGATCCAGGAGGGTGCCGACCTGGTCGTGGATGGGCGGGACGTCACAGTCGAGGGTCACGAAGACGGCAACTTCCTCGGCCCCTGCATCTTCCGGGACGTCACCAGCGACATGGTCATCGCCCGCGAGGAGGTCTTCGGCCCCATCCTGGGGCTGATGCCGGTCGCCGATCTCGACGAGGCCATCGCGGTCATGAACGAGAGCGACTTCGGGAACGCCGCGAGCCTGTTTACGGGACGCGGCGCCGACGCCCAGCAGTTCCGTCACGAGGCCGAGGCCGGGAACCTCGCCGTCAACGCGGGGACGGCCGCGCCGATGGCCTTCTTCCACTTCGGCGGCGAGAAGGACTCCTTCTTCGGCGACCTCCACGCCCAGGCCGAAGACGTCGTCCGCTTCTACACCGACGAACGGGTCTACATCGAGCGCTGGCCCGATCGATAGGGGGTTCTGGAGCTGTCTCGGTCCTACGGATGTCCTTATCGGTGACGTCTCTGGGGTTGGTTTCGACTTGATTCGCCCGGGAGTTGCGTGCTTGGTGAAGGTTCGACGGCGTCCGAACGCCCTCGATCCGCTCTCGAGCGTTGTTAGGTAACCCTGGACCGTAAACCGCCAGAAAGCCCTCGACCCGCTCGCAGGCATTCTCTGGACCGCCACCGCAAACCGCCAGAAAGCCCTCGACCCGCTCGTGCGCTCTGAGCGGGATATCCTCGTTCGCTTCGCTCACTTCGGATAGGGCCCGCTCAGAGACACACGACCGGGCCTCGCCCTTTCATTCCACCAGGGCGCCGGAGTCCCAAACGGGCTGAACGCCCGGTGCTTTGTCAGCGACCTGATTTAATCAACTCCTGGCGGACTGAACGGGCGAACCTCGCGTGCCGGCTTCGCCGGCAACTTATAATGAGGCGGCGAAGCCGCCACCCAGCTCGCGCTTGTCTAGTCGCTGAGCGGGCGGTTGGCGTCGCCGACCGCCTATAACGTGGCGGCGGAGCCGCCACGCAGACCCTATCCGAGCGCTGCGAGACTCGAGCGAAGCGAGAGTCT
>JAZKTI010000177.1:0-5534 GCA_036625635.1 Haloarculaceae archaeon | reverse complement strand
CTTCCTGCTCCTTCGCCTCGTCCTGGTCCTCCGCCTCTTCCTGCTCCTTCGCCTCTTCCTGGTCCTGTGACGTCATTTACGTTTCCTGTCTCCCCGAGTCCCGGGCGTCGGTCTCCGTCGGGCCCTTCGGAGCATCCACGCCGGTCGACCGGCGCCCGTCTCCCACCGAGCAAGGACCATTACCGTCCTCACCGGGAGATCCCGGCGATTCGCCCTCATCGGGCGCCGCGGCACTCGATTCCCGATCCAGCTCATAGTTCGGGTAGCACCGGAAACGAATATATGCGTGGTGGTGATTTCACCGCGACCAGTCCAGGAGGCAGTCACCGTGGCGACCGAGGAATCCGATGAATGTTTGGTGAGTATCACCATTAATATACCTTAATATAATGAAAGGATTTTAGTTTGGAGCGCCCCTGGAACGACACGAGGTACCCCTGACGGGGGAAACAGATAACCTATGACATCTGACACATTAATGTGGCGGATCGCTGGCGGCTCAGGCGACGGGATGGCTTCCACGAGCCAGAACTTCGCCACGGCACTGATGCGCTCCGGGCTGCACGTCTTTACGCACCGGCACTACCCCTCGCGGATCCGCGGGGGTCACACCTACGTCGAGGTACGGGCGAGTGGCGAGCCCGTCCGCTCCCGCGGGGACGGCTTCAACGTCCTCCTCGCGCTGGGGGACAGCTTTGCGAGGAACCCACAGGAGGAGTCCATCTACGGAGAGGAAGAACTCAAGCCGCTGACGGAGAATCTCGATGACCTGAACGAGGGCGGAGTGATCGTCTACGACGCTGGGTTCATCGAGGAGGACGAGATCGAGGCAATCGGCCTCGAGGAACGGGCCGAGGCCGAGGGTTGGCACCTCTACCCGATTGACCTCCGGGGCATCGCCAGGGAGTACGGCCGGGAGGTGATGCGGAACACGGCCGGGGTCGGCGCGACCGCGGCCCTCGTCGAGAAGGACGTCACCTACTTCGAGACCCTCGTCGAGGAGCGGATGTCCGGCGAGGTTATGGAGGAGAATCTCGCGGTTCTCGACGAAGCCTACGACCGGGCCAAGGAGTTCGAGTTCACCCACGACCTGCGGATCCCGTCGGGGTCCCACGACGAGGAGCAGGCCCTGGTCACGGGGAGCGATGCCATCTCCTACGCCGCCCTGGACTCGGGCTGTCGGTTCATCTCGGGCTACCCGATGACGCCCTGGACCGACGTCTTCACGATCATGTCCCAGCACCTCCCGGCCTTCGGCGGGATCGCAGAACAGGTGGAGGACGAGATTGCAGCGGCCACGATGGCCATGGGCGCGTCCCACGCGGGTGTGAAAGCGATGTCGGGTTCCTCGGGTGGAGGGTTCGCCCTCATGACCGAGGCCGTCGGGATGGCCGAGATGACCGAAACGCCGGTCGTCCTCGTGGAGGCGATGCGGGCTGGCCCGTCGACGGGAATGCCAACGAAGACGGAACAGGCCGACCTCGAACACGTCCTCTACAGTAGCCAGGGTGACTCGACGCGGTTCGTCGTGGCCCCGGGTAACCAGCGCGAGTGTTACGACCAGACCAGGTCGGTCTTCGACATCGCGTACGACTACCACCTCCCCGGCATCCTCGTCTACGACCAGAAGCTTGAAGGCGAACTCCGAACCGTGTCCACGGACTTCTTCGACCGGGAGCCGGCCCCGGACCTCGGGGCGACGCTCACAGAGGAGGAAATCGCCGAGGCGGCTCACCACGAGTCCGGCAAGTTCCAGCGGTTCCGACTCGACGGCGAGGACGGGGTCAGCCCACGGTCGATCCCCGGCCAGACCGGTGGCCGCTACCTGGCATCGTCGAACGAACACGTCCCGAGTGGCCACATTACCGAGGACCCGGAAATCCGGACGCGCCAGATGAACCGGCGCCAGCGGAAACTCGACGCAATCCGGGAGGAACTCGACGAGCGCGACGCGTCACACCAGACCTACCACGGCCCGGCCGAGGCCCGGTACGGCCTGCTCACCTGGGGCAGCCAGCAGGACACGGTCTTCGAGGCGACCGACCGCCTCACCGAGCGGGGGGTGTCGGTCAGGGCGCTCGGCGTGAGCGATCTCATGCCCTACCCGGTGTCGGAGGTGACGGCCTTCCTCGAGAGCGTCGAGGAGTGCCTCGTCGTCGAGATGAACGCCTCCGGCCAGTTCCGCGGGCTGACGCAGCGGGAACTCGGCCGGTTCGGCCGGACGCTCTCGAGCCTCCTCAAGTACGACGGCGAACCCTTCGAGCCAGGCGAGATCGTCGACGGATTCGAGTCCACGATCGACGGCGGCGAACCCGCAGCAACGAACGTCAAGTACGTCCCCGCGGCAGGTGATTGACCATGAGTGCATTTTCAGCCATCGACACGGACCGCGAGATCGAGCAAGAGGACTTCACACCCGGCATCGAACCCCAGGCGACCTGGTGTCCCGGCTGTGGGGACTTCGCCGTCCTCAAAGCCCTGAAGGGGGCCATGCCGGAGGTCGGACGCACCCCCGAGGAGGTCATGCTCGTCACCGGCATCGGGTGTTCCGGCAAGCTCTCGAGTTACTTCGAGAGCTACGGATTCCACTCGGTCCACGGCCGCACGCTGCCCGTGGCGAGGGCAGCGAAGCTCGCGAACCCCGGCCTGGAGGTCGTCGCCGCCGGCGGTGACGGCGACGGCTACGGCATCGGCGGGAACCACTTCATGCACACTGCCCGCGAGAACCACGACATGACCTACATCGTCTTCAACAACGAGATATTCGGTCTCACGAAGGGCCAGACCTCGCCGACGAGTCCGAAGGGACACAAGTCGAAGATCCAGCCCCACGGCACCGCCAAGGACCCGGTCCGACCGATGTCGTTGTCCCTCGCGTCGGGGTCGTCCTACATCGCTCGCACGGCGGCCGTCAATCCACGACAGGCCCAGGAGATCCTCGTGGAAGCGATCCAGCACGACGGGTTCGCCCACGTCGACTTCCTCACCCAGTGCCCGACCTGGAACAAGGACGCCAAACAGTACGTCCCCTACACCGACGTCCAGGAGTCCGAGGACTTCGACTTCGACCCGAGCGACCGCGGCGAGGCCGCACAGGCGATGTACGACGCCGAATCGCGGCTCTGGGAGGGCGAGGTTCTGACGGGTCGGTTCTACGTCCAGGAGGGACGGCCGTCCTACGGCCAGGAGAAGCGAGAGATCGGCGAGATGCCCGAGGAACCCCTCGCCGAGCGCTACTTCGCTGAAGCGGGCGAGTGGGAGCGCGTCGCCGACGAACTCGTCGCTCACCACACCTGAGACAGTCGGCGGTGGACGGGGTCTGTGGCCCCGCTTCCGGGGTACTCGCGGTCCAGGGTGGCTCGGGTCACCCCGTCTCCAACACAACCGTCTCGCGGATTCCGAAGCCCGCTTTGGGATACGACAGTTATTTTTTCCCGGACCGAAAAGAATACGGTATGACTGCGGAGTCGACCGAGAAGCGCATTCTTTCGGTCCTCGAGGACGACGCCAAAGCCTCCTATGCGGAGATCGCCGACCGGGCCGACGTGTCCAAGCCCACGGTCCGCAAGTACATCGAGCGCCTCGAGGATGAGGGTGTCATCGTCGGCTATACCGCCGACGTCGACCCCAAGAAGCTCTCGGGTCAGTCCATCGCCATCGTCGGCATCGAGGTCGCGAGCGAACGGTACGTCGAGGCCCAGCGGGCCCTCAGAGACGTCGAGGCCATCGAAGCGCTGTACACCTCCAGTGGCGACCACATGCTGATGGCCGAGGTCCGGGCTCCAGACGGTGCCGCACTCGGGGACGTCATCAACGACGAGGTCATGGCCGTCGAGGGGGTCACGGCCGCTCACCCCTCCTTTCTCCAGGAACGATTGAAGTAGGCAGCGCGACATGGGTGGTTTTTAGGCCGCCAGGGACCACGACGGGGTATGGTCGTCCGCCTCGTCCTCGGGAGCGGGTCTCTCGCGAGCAGGATCGCAGAGGCCCTCTCGGACCGGCCGGGCGAGGTGCGCGTCGTCACCGATATCGAGAGCCGGGCGACGGCGTTGCGTGACGCCGGGATCTCGGTCGAGCAGGCCGATCCCACGGACCCGGGCGCCCTCGCCGGGATCTCGGTCGAGCCCGATCTGGTCGCCGCCTTCGACGCCGACGGTGACCGGAATCTCGCGGCCGCGGAGGCGGCAGAGACGTCGTATGCCGGCGCATATCTCGTCGCGTACACGGGCGAGAACGAGAATCCGGTGGCAGCGGCTGACTTCGAGCCCTTCGCCGACCGGGTCGTCGATCCGAGGGAACTCGTCTCGGGGCTCGTCCTCGGCCGGGTTGGACTCGAGGGCCTCCGGCAGCGGCGACTCCTCGACACGCTCCGGTCCGTGTCGGAACTCGCCATCGTGACACACGAGAACCCAGATCCAGACGCTATCGCGAGTGCCGCGGCCCTCTCCCGGCTGGCCGAGCGGGCCGGGTGTACCGCGACGATCTGTTACTACGGCGAGATCACCCACCAGGAGAACCGGGCCTTCGTCAACCTCCTCGAGTTCGAGCTCAGGCATCTTGAGTCCGAGGACGACCTCGAGGAGTTCGACGGATTCGCCCTCGTCGACCACTCCCGGCCCGGCGTCAACGACGGGCTCCCGCCGGATCTCGAGGTCGACGTCGTGATCGACCACCATCCGCCGCGCGCTCCGGTCGAGGCGAGGTTCGTCGATCTCAGGAGCGACGTCGGCGCGACCAGCACGCTCCTTGTCGAGTACCTCGAGCACTTCGGCATGGAGATGGAAACGGCCGTCGCCACGGGACTCCTCTTCGGCATCAGGGTCGACACCCACGAGTTCAATCGCGAGGTCTCGCCGGTCGACTTCGAGGCGGCGGCGACGCTGCTGCCCCACGCGGACCTCGGCACGCTCGAGCGCATCGAGTCCCCGAGTATGAGCGCGGAGACGATCGAGACCATCGCGAGTGCCATTACCAATCGCCGGCGCGAGGGCGAGATCCTGCTGTCCTGTGTGGGCCGGCTGGCCGACCGTGACGCCCTCGCGCAGGCGGCAGAACGGTTGCTCGAACTCGACGACGTCACCACGACGGTCGTCTACGGGGTCCGTGACGGGACGATCTACGTGTCGGCCCGGACCCGTGGGACGGACATAGACATCGGGGAGACGCTCCGGGACGCCTTCGGCCAGATCGGAAGCGCCGGCGGCCACAACGACATGGCCGGCGCCCAGATCGATCTCGGCCTCCTCGAGGCCGTCGAGGACCACGAGGATTCCCTCATCGAGATGGTCGAGTCCATCGTCTCCGACCGGTTGCTCGAAACACTCGAGACGCGGGCCGACCGGTCCATCGTTCAGGTGCCCTCCACGCTCACCGGAAGTCCCGAGGCCTCGCTGGTCCCGGAGGCGGACTCACCTCCAGATCTCGACGATGGGGAGGCGACCGAAAGCGACGGTGAGAGCCACGAGGGCGGGAGCGTCGGCGGGGAGTGAGAAGGCAGGAGCGTCGACGGGGAGTGAGAAGGCAGGAGCGTCGAC
>JAZKTI010000176.1:0-5552 GCA_036625635.1 Haloarculaceae archaeon | reverse complement strand
AGCGGGCGCCCTCCTCGGTCCAGTCGAAGTCCTTCTCGGGCTGGGCGGCGTTCATGATGAAGAGTCGGGCCGTGTCCGCGCCGTAGCGCTCGACGAAGGAGCGGGGGGAGACGACGTTGCCCGTCGAGGAACTCATTGCCTTGCCGCCCTTGCGGACCATGCCCTGGGTGACGAGGTCGGCGAAGGGCTCCCGGACTTCGAGCATGTCCATGTCCGCGAGGACCTTCGTGAAGAAGCGAGAGTAAATCAGGTGCATCGTCGCGTGCTCGATGCCGCCGACGTACTGGTCGACCGGCATCCAGTCATTCGCCCGCTCGACGTCGAAGGGCGCCGTCGCGAGGTCCGGCGAGATGAACCGCAGGAAGTACCACGAGGAGTCGACGAAGGTGTCCATCGTGTCCGTCTCTCGGGTCGCGTCGCCGCCGCAGTTCGGGCAGGTGGTCTGCTGCCAGTCCACGGCGGCCTCGAGCGGGTTGCCGGTGGTCTGGACGAACGCCGGGAGTTCGACGGGCAGGTCGTCCTCGGGGACCGGAACGGGCCCGCAGTCCGGACAGTTGACCATCGGAATCGGCGTGCCCCAGTAACGCTGGCGGGAGATACACCAGTCCTGGAGACTGTACTCGACGCGGTGCTCGCCGTCGAAGCCCTCGACGAACCGCTCCCTGGCCTCCTCGCTCGTCAGCCCGTCCTCGTCCCCCGAGTTCACGAGCACGCCGTCCTCGGTGTAGGCGGCCTCCTGGACGTCCATCGCGGCCGGGTCGGGGCTGTCGCCCTGACGGTCACCATCACCCGCGTCGGGAGCCGGTTCGATCACCTGCCGGATGGGGATGTCGTGGGCCTCGGCGAAGGCGTGGTCGCGGTCGTCGTGGGCCGGGACGGCATACAGCGCGCCGGTCCCCACGTCCGAGAGGACGTAGTCGGCGACGTAGACCGGGATCTCCTCGCCGGTGGCCGGATTGATCGCGTATTCGCCGGTGAAGACGCCGGAGGTCTCGTCGATCTCCTCGTCGTCGGCGGCCTCGACTTCCTCGACGTAGGCCGCGACGTCCTCGTTCTCGGCGGCGAGTTCCTGGGCCAGGTCGTGCCCCGGCGAGAGCGCGAAGAAGGTGGCGCCGTAGATGGTGTCCAGCCGAGTCGTGAAGATCTCGACCTCGCCGCGGCCGGGCACCTCGAAGGCGACAGCGTCGCCCTCCTGCCGGCCGATCCAGTTGCGCTGCATTTCGCGGACGTTGTCGGGCCAGCCGTCCATCTCGTCGAGGCTGGTGTAGAGTTCGTCGGCGTAGTCCGTGATGGTGAAAAACCACTGGTCGAGGTCGCGGTGTTCGATCGGCGTGCCACACCGCCAGCACCGCTCGTCCTCCCCCTCGACCTGCTCGTTGGCCAGGACGGTCTCGCAGTCGGGACACCAGTTGAGTTCGGCGGTCTGGCGCTCGACGAGGCCCTCCTCGCGGAACTGCAGGAAGAGCCACTGGTTCCACCGGAAGTAGTCGGGCTCGCAGGTCGTGATCTCCCGCTGCCAGTCGAAGCCCAGCCCCATGAGCTGCATCTGTTCTCTGATGTTGGCGATGCAGTCCATCGTCCACCCGCGCGGGTCGACGTCGCGCTCGTTGGCGGCGTTCTCCGCGGGGAGGCCAAAGGAGTCCCAGCCCATCGGGTGCAGGACACTTTCTCCCTGCATCCGCTCGTAGCGGGCGACGGCATCCGTGATCGCGTAGTTGCGAACGTGGCCCATGTGCATCTCGCCGGAGGGGTAGGGGAACATCGCGAGGATATAGGTCGCGTCCTCGGCGTCGTCGTGGATGTGGAAGACGTCGGCCTCGTCCCACCGCTGCTGCCACCGGGGTTCGACCTCCCGGTGGTCGAACACCCGCTCGCGCTGCTCCTCGGTCCCGGGGGTCATGATAGTGGGGAGTGGCGGCCGGACAGTGCTATACCTTTCCCTTCAGTGGGCGGCCGGGGTGTTTCCGGAAGCCGCGGAGCGCTTTCGGCACCGAAGTGGCGATCCGGTTGCTCACGTCGGTCGGTGCGAGGCAGTCCGCGCGGAGGGCCTCACCCGACGTCCAGCGTCGAGCCGAACGCCGTGTCGGGGTTCGGGGCGACCGAGGTCACGATGTCCTGGACCACCGAATCGAGTGCGGTCAAACATTCCTCGGGTGGCTCGTCGTCCCCGCTCGTGGCGTACTGACCGGAGAAGGTGACGCCGTAGTACAGGACGCCGTCGGCGGTCTCCCACGGGATCTCCACCGAAAACTGGGACGTCGGAATGTCGACGACCGGTTCCTGAACTCTGACCACAGAGCCGTTGCGGTCGCCGTAGTCGAAGGACGCAGCCTCCGAGTATATCGAGGTGACCGTGTCGGCCGTGTAGCCATCGTGGCTCCCCAGCTGCACGTTCAGCAGCACCGCCCCGTCGCCCACCTGCCGCTGGAACTGCAGGATTCCGACCGGGTCACCGATCTTCGACGTAATGGCCAACAGTTCGGGGTACTCGAAGGTACAGGGGAAGGCCGTCCCCGCGACGTCGTAGGGCACGAACGGGCTCGACGCGAAGTCGGAACAGCTCACCGACGCCGGGGTAGCGTCCTCGCCTCCGCCACCGCCCCCGCCGTTCTCTCCGCTGCCGCCGTCGTTACCGCCACTTCCGTCGCCGCCGCCCCCACTGCAGCCTGCCACGAGGACAGTGCCAACGCTTGCGAGGACAGTCCGTCTGTCGACTGGTCGGGTCATACCGGGTCGTGCGATTCAACTGTCAAATACGTTCGGGCGGGTGACAATCGGCCACCCCACCCCCGACTGGCGGGGCTCGTCGGAATCGGTTGCACAACCGCGAGGGTCCCGGGTCTCTCCCACCGGCGCCGTGCCGACGAACACCAGACCGGTCCGTCCATACCTCCAATGCACGTTGCCATCGAAGGACTCGCATCCAGGCCAGAGAAACTCGGTTCGAGTCCATTTGATAACGGGGCCTTAGACGGACAGGAGGTACCTGAGGACGTGGTACAATTGCGCCCCGTGCTGCCACGCGATTCCCCGGGGCTTCTGAATCGACCGGGTCTCGATCGGTACCTCCCCGATTCTCGCCCCCTTCGCTGCTGCTTCCAGGACGAGGGTGCCACAGGTACACGCCGTATCGAGGTCGAGATCGACGGCGAGCGAGCGTCGGAGGGCCCGAAGGCCGGTCCCCGAATCCTGCACGGGGACCTTCAATTGTGTCAACGAATTGAGCACACGCTCTGAGGGCCGAGGGATAGTCGATCGTGCTCCGAGCACCAGGTCCAGCCCCTCGTCCCTGATGGGTTCGAGGAGCTTCTCGACGTCGGACATGCGGTGTTCGCCGTCGGCATCGAACGTAACCAGGAGGTCGGACTCGGCCTCGCGGAAGCCGTGTTTGAGTGCGGTGATGTACCCCTCGTTCCGCGCGTTGCGGATGACCCGTCCACCGGCGGTGCGGGCCTCGGCTGCCGTCCTGTCAGTCGAGCCGTCGTCGACCACCAGGACGGAGTACTCTCGAACGAGGTCCCCAACTGTCCGCCCGATCCGATCAGCCTCATTGTACGCCGGTACGACGACGGTGACCTCCATCGTAGCGGACACAATACCCCCCATCGGAATATGACTGCCCCATGTCCGCCGCGTTTCGCCGGTCGGCGACCCGATCGAGTCGACCCCGGTGCCAACCGACTGTCGCCGCGTCCCTCCCCTCTTCCCTCGCCTCGCCCGAAACCCATACCTGCCCGCGCCCCGGCCTCCCACCCAGTGACGATCATCGGCCTCGACGACACGGACTCCCGCACGTCGGGGGGGTGTACGACCTACCTCGCCGCCCGCCTCGCCCGGGAGGTCGAGACTGCGGGCGGGACCGTCGAGCGGACGCTCCTCGTCCGCCTGAACCCCGCCGTCGAGCACAAGACCCGCGGGAACGCCGCCCTCGCGGTCCACTGCGACCTCGAGCCCGAGACCGCCCTCGACCTCGCCGCCGACGCCGTCACCGACGCCGAGACCGACGACCCGCAGACGAACCCCGGTGCGGTCGTGGCCGACGCCCTCCCCCCCGCCGACCACGGGGCCGACTCTGGAGAACTTTCCGACAGCATCGCCGACTTCTCCCGGCGCGCCGTCGGCGGTATCCTCGACCCGGAGACCGCCCGCGAGACAATCGAAAGCGAGGGGTTCGCCACCCGCGAGGCCGGCAACGGGCGGGGCCTGGTCGGCGCCCTCGCTGCCGTCGGCGCCTGGCGGGCCACCGAACACTGGACCTACGAAACCATCGCCTACCGGGAGCGCGAGCGCTGGGGGACCCCGAGACGGGTCGACCGCGACTCCGTGTTCGAGGCCGCCGCGGCGGGTTACCCGACGGTGTGGGACACCGTCGATCGCGTGGAACGCACTGCCGTCTGCGTTCCGCGGACGCCGGGCCCTCTCCTCCACGGCATCCGCGGGGACGACCCCGCCGCCGTCGAGGCGGTCTCCGCGGGCATCGAGAGCGAACCCGTCACGCTCCGGCACACCTTCGTGACCAACCAAGGGACCGACGCGCACCTGCAGGACGGGACGCTCGGGAGTCTCCGGGACGGGCGATCGTATCGGGTCGACGGATCGGTTGTCGAGGCGCCCGAGACGCGGGAAGGGGGACACGTGTTCTTCGGGCTCGGACCAGCGAAGGCTCTCGAACGGGAGGAACCGGGGACGATCGCAGGCAACGGGGGGGAAATCGCGGCCGAGGAGGAAGCGATCCGCCGGTGTGTGGCCTTCGAGCCGACGAAGCGATTCCGCGATCGCGTGCGAGCGCTCCGACCTGGCGATCGGGTGACGGCGTGTGGCGAGGTCGGCGAGGAGACTCTCAAGCTGGAGAAGTTCGCGGTTCGGGATCTGGTCGAAACGGAGCCGACGACGCCGACGTGCCCCGACTGCGGGCGGTCAATGGAGAGCGCCGGTGCGGACCAGGGCAACCGGTGTCGGAGCTGCGGGAGGAGTGCCGACGGGCCTGCCGAGCGGCGACTCGATCGGGACCTCGAAGTCGGCTGGTACGAGGTGCCACCGGTGGCCCGGCGGCACGTGGCCAAACCGCTCGTGCGTGGGGGGTTCGACGCGCCCGTCCATCCGGAGCGGTGAGCAGCCGATCCCTGGTTCGGGTCCTGGAGCGGTGGGATGGGGATTGCTGACCGACTCGATTCTGATTGTTGAGGGTTCTCTCCGGCACAAAACGGCACTCCAGTCGACTGTTCGAAAGCCCTCGGCCCGTCCGCAGGAGGTATTGCTCCGGATGGCACCGCGACCAGCCCGAAAGCCCTCGGGCCCCTCGTGCGCTCTGAGCAGGATATCCTCGTTCGCTTCGCTCACTTCGGATAGGGGCCGGTCAGAGACACACGAGCTGAGAGTCGGCTGCGCCGCCTCCTTATAACGTGGCGGCTTCATGATTACAAAAAGAGGATCGAAGGTAAACAGGGGGTAGCAAGCACCCGTTCGCTCCGGTCAGGGGGCTCACTCACGGCTCGCCACACTCGCCGTTCGCTCATCTCGAGGGCTCCCTTCGGTCGCCCTCGCAGTCGTTG
>JAZKTI010000175.1:0-5595 GCA_036625635.1 Haloarculaceae archaeon | reverse complement strand
TTCGAGGCTTTTAATTAAGTATCTTTTGTTTCAATACTGTGAGTTGCGGGCAATACACGGGCCCGGGCACGGATTCCATGGGTTGGTACCCGGATCCGAAAAGTCGCTGGGTCCGGGCAACACCCATTTGACGCAGGGGGACGTACCCAGCGGCGTGACGACCGCCGTTCCACCGGACTCCGGCAGGCCGAGGGTCCGCCAGGCGGAGCGAGCGGACCTGCTCGCAATCTACCGGATCGAGCAGGAATCCTTCCCACAGCCCTGGCCGTTCGCGGCCCTCGAGAAGCACCTCGGCGAACCGGGCTTCCTCGTGGCCGAGACCGGCCCCGTCATCGGGTACATCGTGGCCGCTACGGTCCCGAGCCACGTCGAACCCCTTGGCCACATCAAAGACCTCGCCGTGAGGGCCGACTCCCGCGGCCAGGGGGTCGGCACACGACTCCTCGAGCGCGCCCTGGCGGTGCTCGACGCCCGCGGCATCCCCTCTGTCAAACTCGAGGTTCGTGAAGGCAACGAGCCGGCCCGCCGGCTCTATCACAGCCACGGCTTCGGCCACCGCCGGACGGTTCCGGGATATTACAGCGACGGCGATGATGCTATCGTGATGGTTCGGTCCTGACGGGGTCCGTCTCGCCGGGGCCAGTTAGCATTCGATGCGGTCGGTCTGCCGTTACTCCGATGGAGAGCCCTGCGGTTCGGCAGGGACCTGCAAGCGGGATCGGGGGTGGCGGATCTGCCCGCCGGTGGGACGTCTCTATCGACCGCCGGTGGCACAACTCTATCGACCGCCGGCGGGGGCCCGCGTCTCCGCGAAGAAAGCGAGGTCGTGGATGCGGGCATCGCCCGTCAGTTCCGGGTGGAAGGCGGTGCCCAGGACCGGCCCCTGTCTCACGGCGACAGGGCGGTCTTCCCACGTCGCGAGCACGTCGACCTCGTCGCCGACCTCGGCGATGGCCGGGGCACGAATGAACACGGCAGGGAAGGGCTCCTCGAGCCCGGCGACAGTAAGCGGTGCCTCGAAGCTGTCCTTCTGGCGGCCGAAGGCGTTGCGGTCGACGGCGACGTCGAGGACGGCCTGCGTCTCGACGCGATCGTCCCGCGCGTCGCGACTGGCCAGAATGAGGCCGGCACACGTCGCGAGGACCGGCTTGCCGGCGTCGACGTGCGCTCGAATCTCTGATGCGATTCCCTCCCGGTGGACCAGGCGGGAGATCGTCGTCGATTCGCCCCCGGGCATCAGGAGCAGGTCGACGTCGGGAACGATCCCGGCGTCGCGAATTTCGTGGACGCTGGCCTCCTTGCCGTGGGCGGCAGCCGCCCGCCGGATGGCCGCGGCGTGCTCGCTGACGTCGCCCTGGACGGCGATCACGCCAGCGGTCAGACTCATACCGAAGAATAGGCCGGTGAGTGGGAAAAGGACCTCGCTCGCGCGTCAGTCGTCGGCTGTGACCTGGTTTGTTGCTGGACTGTCCGCCTCGGCTGTGCCGGCATCCTCCTCCGCCTCCGGCGGAGCGGAGTACATGATGCCCCGGCTCGAACTGAATCGGCTCATGTGACACGCCGTCACACGGAGACACGGATAAGTCTGCCCCTAAGGGAATATAACCAGATATATATTCTTGGGTGAGACCGCGCCGCTGTGTTCGGCACGTCCACCCTTCTCCACACAATCCGCCGGCAGGTGGCGGGAAAGGCGTCCTGGACCGCTGGAGTCCGTGGACTACAGGTACCCGTCGACGAGGGACTCGACGTACTTCGCAATGACGTCGACCTCGAGGTGGACGGGGTCGCCCGGGTCAGTTTCAGACAGCGTCGTGACCTCGTAGGTCTCCGGGACGATGGCGACCTCGAAGCCCTCGTCGTCGAGGTCGGCGACGGTCAGGCTGATCCCGTCGATAGTGATCGACCCCTTCTCGACGACGTACGGGGCGAGTTCGGACGGGAGCGAGACGCCGTAGCGCCAGTCGTCGCCGACCTGCTCGATCGACGTCACCTCGGCCGTCCCATCGACGTGCCCCTGGACGACGTGGCCGTCGAACCGTCCGTCTGCGGGCACGGCGCGCTCGAGGTTGACCGCGTCGCCCACCTCAATCGTTCCGAGGTAGGTCCGGTCGACGGTCTCGGCGGCGAGGAAGAGTGCGAACCAGCGGGGCCGCTCTCGATCCCCACCACCGGCGTCCCCCTCCGCGGTGCGGTCCCCGGAGTCCTCGACGGTGAGACAGGCGCCGCTGACGCTCATGCTCTGGCCCACGGCGAGCTCCTCGAACGAGGTCGCAATCAGCAACCGCCGGCCGTCCGCGTCGTCCTCGACGGCCAGGACTTCTCCGGTCTCCTCGACGATCCCGGTGAACATACGCATTCTGGGGGTCCGTGGAGACAAACGCTTTCGGTTCCCGGTGGTCGAATCATGGTGTATCGAGGTCAGTGCTCCCCGGGAGTAGAGTACAATGGCCGGCGATCTGATAGAGCGGACCGTTCGAGTTGTGCGCGTCGCTCCCCCGAAGCCGCGTCGTTTTTCACCGGCCGGCGACTACGGGCTGTCGATGGGACGGGGAATCTTCGATCTGATCGGGCTCCTCGGAGTGCTGATCTTCGCCCTTCCGGTCGCCCTGTTCGGCCTCCAGCGGCTGGTCGCGGGCGAACCCCTCATGGGGGTCGTCACGATCGGCATCGCGGTCGGGATGGTCGCCGTCGAGGAGTACCTCACCTCACCCAGGGACATCCCCACGGAAGTGGCGAGCGCAGCCGTGGGGAAAGCCGTCGAAACGCCCGACGACGATGAGTGAGGAGTGGATCTGACGCGACGTCGCTGTTCTTCCGTGTCTGACGTGGTGTGGTGCCACCGTAGACAGCCAGGTCCGTGGCCCGGTTGCACCGGTATCCCGGTTTGAAAGCGTCAAACAGTCTGACAGCCCCCGGCCCGCTCTCTGGTGACGTAAGCGTGACCGCGACCGCTGACAGCCAGAAAGCCCTCGGCCCGCTCGCGCATCGCTCAGGTGGCTCTATCCGAGCGATGCGAGGGCGAACGGCCCGAGATTCGACCGACGCGAGGGCGACCGACGCGAGCCCCGACCAGAGCAAGCGGGTCGGTCCGATCGGCGGGAGGAGGGATTCGATCCCTCGGGAGCGCTCCACAGCCACCTCACAGGTCCTAGAACGCCCCGCGATCCCGCTCGCCGGCGGCCTGGAGGTACTCCTCGAGGAGCGTCGGGAAGTCCTGGCCGCGGATGTACCGGAGGCCGAAGTCCTCCGCCCAGGAAATGATGCCCTTGTCCTCCGTGACGACGCCGGCGTCGAGTTCCCGCGCCAGGACGAGCAAATCGAAGTCCTCCCGGGAGTCGAGGACGCCCTGGCGGAGGGCGTCTCGGTACTCGTCCCGGAGGTCGGAGATGACGCGGTCGACCTGTGACATGTGCTCGTGGTCGGGACCCTCGTCGCGGCTCTCCTCGGTCTTTCGGACGGCCTTCTCGGACACGCGCAGGCCGCGGTTGACCCGTTCGGACATCTCGTCGATGAACTCGTAGACCATCTCCGCGGGAATCATCACCTCGTAGTGGGCCGGCGACTTGGTGATGACCCAGGTGGTCATCCGCGAGTAGACCTCCGGGTCGATGTCGCGATCGTCGAGCATGATGGTGAGTTCCTCCCGAATCGACGGCGGCATGTAACACGAGATACCCAGGTTCAGCTTCGCCTCCGCGATCAGGTCGAGCAGGTCGAGACAGGCGTCTTCGAGGCTCTCCTCCTCGTCTCGGATCTCCGGCGTCAGGAACAGCGAGGTGTCCAGCACGAACCGCTGCTTCAGCACGTCGTCGACCATGGTCCCCCGTTACAGGCCCCACGACATGAGTGTGCTGGCGCCCCGGGTGCCCGCCGGCGCTCCCCGGGGCTGTCCGCTGGCGCTCCCCGGCTTTCCACCCGGGAGTGAAGCCCCACCCCGCCACTCCCGAAACACCCGCAGGCTTTTGCGGCTTCCCGGCCGGTCTCAGGATATGGTCCGCGACCCCGCCACGGCCCTCGACGTCGACGTCTCCGCGGAGGACCTCAAGGAGCACTTCGAGCGGAACAGTTTCCGCGGACGTGAGTACGTGCACCTTCCGGATGCCCGCCACGGCCTCGAGCGGGGGACGGCAGTCTTCGAGGACGCAGTGGTTCGGGGCTACCCCTCGATCCCTCGCGTCCTGGTCCTCGATCCGGGCGTTCCCGACTTTTTCGCGGGAGTGGACGAGGTGATCGTCGAGGAGAAACTCAACGGTTACAACGTCCGCGTCGTCCGCGTCGATGGCGACCGCCTCGCGCTGACCCGCGGCGGCTACGTCTGCCCGTGGACCACTGCACTCGTCCGCGAACGCGTCCCCGACGCGTTCTTCGAGGAACACCCCGAGGCGTGTCTCTGCGTCGAAGTCGTCGGCGAGGAAAACCCCTACACCACCTTCCCCTACCCCGAGGTCGACGGTGCTGGAATCCGCGTCTTCGACGTCCGGGAGCGGACCACGGGCGAGCCCTACCCGGTGCGGGAGCGTCGCGACCGGTGTGGGGCCTATGACCTCCCCCAGGTCGGCCTGCTCGGGAGGTACGACCGCGAGGACGCCGTCGGGAGCGTCCGGGAGCAGGTCGAGAGCCTCGACGAGCGCGGGCGAGAGGGCGTCGTCCTGACCTCGCCGGCGGGCCGGGACGTCCTGAAGTACACCACCTCCGCCATCCACCGGGCCGACCTCGCGCACGCCTTCGCGCTGCCCTTCGACTACGGCCGTGACTTCCTCTTCGCGAGAATCGTGCGCGAGGCCTTCCAGGCCGTCGAGTTCGACGAGGAACCGGACGCAGTCCGGGAGCGGGCCCGCGACCTCGGCGAGTCGTTGCTCGTCCCCGCCGTCGAAACTATCCGGGAGGTCCGCGACGGCGGCACAGCCGGGGAGACCCACACCGTCCGCGGGTCACCGGCAGTCGTCGACGAACTCCTCCGCCAGTTCCGGGATCACGGGCTCGAGATCGAGGTCGAGGCCGAGCGCGAGGACGGCGACGAGCGGGTCGTGACGTTCACGAAGGTCGCCCGGTCCAGCCAGGATCGTATCCAGCACTTCCTGGAGGGCGGAACGATCGACGAGTGAGAGGGGTCCGGGTCGGTTGTTCGAGCGGATTGATAGGCGTCGATCGCGTGGGCGGTATCTTCGACCAGACACAGGCTTCAAAGTCAGCTCGCTACGCCGGGGTTCGGAAACGCTTCGTGAAGTACTGACACTACATGCTCTACCGCCGATCCATTGGGGCAAATCTCCGGTTTATTCCCTTCTTACGGCACTCTCAACCGCTGCAATCGCTGGAGTGGAGACAGCCGGAATGCCCTCGGCCCGTTCGCGAGAGGTACTCCCGGCGTCACTGCACCCAGCCAGAAAGCCCTCGGCCCGCTCGCCGGCGCTGAGCAGGTTATCCTCAGTCGCTTCGCTCGGTCACCGGCTCGCTCCGCTCGCCGAGGGACTCACTGCCTCGCGGTTCCACCGCTCGGCCAGACCGAGGCCCTCACTTCGTTCGAGCCTCGCACCGTTCGTCCCTCGAGTCACCGTCAGAACAAGCTCTGACGAGCTCCCCCTCGGTCGC
>JAZKTI010000174.1:0-5608 GCA_036625635.1 Haloarculaceae archaeon | reverse complement strand
GAGGAGACGCCCCTGGACGGGTCGGAACCGCCAAAGTCCGACGCCTCGCCCAAGTCGGCCGACCCGCCGGAACCCGCTGTCCAGGGGACCGTCGCCCGCACTGTCGGCAAGGCGGCGATGACGGTCCGGGACCTCGTCGGTGGCGATGATCCACCGCGAGGGGCGCCCTCGGACGTCGGCGCGCCTTCCACCCCGGCAACGACCGAGCAATCCGTCGACCAGAGCCCCGGTGCTGACGTCGGCGACGTGGACAGTGCTCGGACTCCGGCCCGCCCGGAGAACACGGCCCAGGCGAGTGCTCGGGGCGATGTTGTTGCCGCCGGCGAGCTCCCAGAGACGCCAGAGGCTCCGGGCCGCGACACCGCGACGGAGTCTGGGTCGGTCGCCCGTGAGAACGAGGACGACGCCGACGACTACGAGGACCCGGCCGACCGTCCAGACCTCGCGGACCTCCGGGCGGAGCTCAACGAGCAGTTCGAGTCCATCAAAGTTCTCGAACCCGGCCAGTACGAACTCAATCTCATGGAGCTGTACGATCGCGAGGAGTACATCATCGCCCTCCAGGAGGACGGCAAGTACACGATCCAGGTGCCCGAGGGGTACGGCGACGGGTAGCCTCGGCTGCACCGGTCCGACCGGCCCGGCCTTGGGTCAACACGACCCGTCCTGCCCACCGCCTGGGGTCGCGACAGGTCAAACTTCAGGATCGAACGCGTCCCACACGGGAGCCTGCAATTTACCCGAAGGTTCCGACCCGTTCACGTGACATCTCCAGCGACAGTGGACGCGATGAAGAGGACGGCTGGCGACGGCGGGGCCGTTAGAGTCAGGCAATTTGCTCGTACTGTTCGCTCAACTTGTCCGCTGCCTCTTGCATCTGAGTCCGCTCGAACTCGGCGAGATCCCACTCGACGATCTCCTCGACGCCGTCCCGGCCCAGTTTGACGGGGACGCCGAAGCCGACGCCCTCGTGGCCGAACTCGCCGTCGAGGATGACGGACCCTGGCAGAACCACGCCCGTGTCCCGGAGGATCGCCGAGACGATGTGGGCGACGCCACGGGCCGGGCCCCACTCGGTCGCGCCCTTGCGTTCGATGACGTTCATCGCGGACTCCTGGAGGTCTTCGAGGATCTCCTCCTTCTCATCGTCCGAAAAGGTCATGTCTCTGCCGTCGACCCGGACCTTCGAGAAAACCGGGACCTGGGCGTCACCGTGTTCGCCCAGGATCGTCGCCTCGACGTTCCGGACGGGGACGTCGAACCGCTCCGAGAGCACGTAGCGGAATCGCGCGGAATCGAGGCGGCCGCCGAAGCCGATGACGTGTTCGCGCGGGCGGGACCCCGACTCGTAGAGATGGCGGTTGAGCAGGTCGACCGGGTTCGACGTCGTGATCGTCACGAAGTCGTCGTTGTGGTCGGCCAGGGAGGACTGGATGTCTTCCATGATCGGCGCGTTGTCGTCGGCGAGGTCGAGCCGGGTGTCCCCCGGTGATCTGGGAAGGCCGGCGGTGATGACGACGACGTCCGAGTCCGCGGTCGCGCTGTAGTCGCCCTGACGGACCTCGGTGTTTGCGTCGTAAGCGATGCCGTGGTTCGTGTCGGCGGCCTGCCCGACGGTGACGTCCTCCTGCTCGGGGATGTCGACGTAGACGAGTTCGTCGACGACGTCCTCGAGCGCGATGCTGTAGCCCGCAGCGGCGCCCACCGTCCCCGCGGCGCCGACGATGCTTACTTTTGCCATGTCAACTGCAAATCCGTGCCGGATGGGGGGTAAATCTGTCGAAGAGGGGCCCTACGGCATGCCGACAACCCTGGCCCACGGCGAGTTACACAGCAGACATTCTCGCTTGCACCCGGCGGACGGCCGAGTGGACGACCGGGCCAGGGGTCCGACTCCTGAGGAACCCGGCCCCTCGCGAGGAACGCTTTTCAACGTCAGCCACGTCGGTCCCCGTATGAGCGACTTCGACAAGGAGGCCGAACGCGAGCGCCTCCGCGAGAAGTTCGAGCGAGAGGACGAAAAGCGGGAGGTGACCGAGCGGATGAGCGAGTTGCTCCTCCAGGGGGCGACGATGACGAACGCCCACTGTTCGGAGTGTGGCGATCCGATCTTCCGGTACGACGGCCAGGAGTTCTGTGCGACCTGCGAGAAGCCCGTGGACCGCGATGGACCCGACGACGGCAGTGCGGCCGAGGAGGGGACCGAGACTGACGGGGCGAGCACCGAGGAGGGCGACGGGAAGCCCACACCCGAGGCCGGTGAAGGCAGCATCGAGGTCACTGCGCCGAGCGACGACGCCCGCGTGCAGTTCGGTGCGAGCCACTCTCGGGAGGAGGCGGGAGCCGAAGGACGGGCTGACCGCGAGCGGGCAGCCTCGGCGGAAGGTGGGGCAGGTGCCGGCACACCGGAGCGCGAGGCCGGCGAGGAGGCCCAGGACCCCGTCGCCCACCACCACCGGACCGTCGGCGACGCCGCTGGTGCCCGCCAGGACCGCGACGCGTCCGAGGGTCCGGGCGCCGCCCGGGAGGGCCCAACGGCCACAAGCGACCGCACCGGGGGACGAGGATCGACCGCCAGCGGCTCCCCCCCGACGAGTGGCTCGCCTCGACCGCTGGGGTCCCCCGGCGTCGACCGGGCCAGGGGCGCCCTCCGTCGGACGCTGACGCGATTCAGCCAGCAAGCCGAAGCCACCGAGGATCCCCGGGAGGCCGAGGCGTACCTCTCGGCGGCGCGTGAGGCCGCGGAGACGCTGGCGGCACTCCGGCACTGAGGAGCGCGGTGACGACCGGTCTCCGGTAGGACTCGAGACTCCGCAGCTGTCGGCCGCTCCACGATCACGGAGCTACCGCACGCGAAACGGTAGTCGCTGGTGGATCAGCAGTCCTCCGTACGAGCACGATGGAGCCGACATGGCCTAGCCGACGGCAGGCTCGGGTTCGGAGTGGCTTCCGTCCGCTTCCATCCGGGTTTTGAGCTCCCCGATTCGCTGCTCCAACCGCTGAAATTTGTCGCTGTCCCACAGGTCCTCCTCCTCGAGCTCCGCCCGCAGGACGTTGCGCTCCACCAGCGTCGCACTGAGTTCGTATTCGAGGTCCATGTCCGACCGATCACACTCCGTCGTCTTAGTGGGTCAGGAGTGATTACTGAGCCTGAAACCAGCCTGCGTATTATCGCTCGTGATTTCTATAACCGCGACTCCGTCAGTCGGTTTCTGCGCGTGTTATTGTCTGGACCAATGACCCTTTTACGTCGTAGCGATTTCCACATTCCCGTGTAGCGTCGTCTCACCGGGTCAAATCAGCACGGTCAATTGGTACTGTTCGTCACCTCGGTCCTTGGCTGTGTCGTCCAGGAGCCACGACGTCACCCGTAGGCGACTGATGCGAACTCGGTTATCCCCGTTCCTCATCCGCGTCGTGTGACGGAGTCGCCCATTGTGGGGGGGGGGGTCAAGCAGGGCAGACCCGTTCGCGGGGGGTCGGTCGGACGCCGCTTGGGGCCTCGCGATTTCAGTTGCCCACGGCCATCGCGCGTTCGACGACGTCCTCGCTGTACAGGTCGGCAAGCTCGTCGTGCTGGTCGGGTCGGTTGTCGTAGACATCCTGGAAGAGGCTGATCGGCGTCATCGCGGCCTGGTAGGTCGCCTCGTCCCACATCCGCTCGGGGCTGATGTCGACGGCGAGTCCGTCGACCACGACCGTGGCCTCCTGGCCGATGGCGACGGCGCCCTTGCCGGCTTCCTTGGCTGCCTCGAACTCCTCCATGGAGTCGACGATGTCGTCCATGCCCGGGACGTATTCGGCCCGGTCGACGACCGCCTGAGCGAGTTCGTCCGCGTCGAGTTCGACTTCGTCACCGCCCTCTCGGAGGACGTAACCCCCGTCGGTCTCCTCGAGGGCGAGGCGGTCGCCGGTGTCGACCCACTCGCCGTCTGCTCCGTCGAGTTCGACCGCCTCGCCGGCGGCTTCGAAGAGCCAGTAGCCCTCCTGGGGCGGCAGCGGGTTCGTGTTGGCCTCGACGACCTGGCCCGGCGTCAGCGACCAGATGCCGGTCATGCCCTTGGCCTGGTTCTCGGTCATACGCTCGTTGTAGCCCTCGACGTTGCGGATGTCGTCGTAGGGGCCATCGACGGCGATGCAGCCAGCGGCGCTGGCTCCCCGCGAGGTGTTGTGGCGGAGTTCGGGCCACGCCGGGAGGCCTCCCGTCGGGGTCATGCCGCGCATGTCCTTCGTGTAGTCGACCTCGCCGTCGACGAGCAGGAACATCCGCTCGAGGTTGTTGTCGGGCTTGCCCATCTCGTCCCGTAGTTCGCCCATCGCGAGTTCGGCCGAGCCGCTCTCGACGATGACCGACATGGCGAGGCTTCCCTCCTCGAGGTCGTGTTCGGCCTCGACGATGGTGATGAACTCGTCGGCCTTCTTCCAGTCGTCGATCCCCCCGACTTCGGGGATGACGAAGCCGTCGATGTACTCGACGGCGCCCTTCTCGGGGTCGGCGATCTTGAGCATGCGCTCGAACCCCTGGTGGCGCGTGGTGGGACTGTCGCGGTGCCAGACCACGCGGGGGTGGATCTCGCCGGGGAAGTCGGCGCCGTGCTCGGCGACGACCTCGACGATGTTGTCGGCACCCTCGTCGCGCATGTTCGGCGCCGTCGCGTCCTCATTGTCCGGGACCCAGACGTCCGGGGCCTGCATCCCCCGGAGCCCGGCGGCGCTGCGGATCATCTTCGCGGAGTCCTCCTCGCCTTCGACGGCCGTCGGCGAGGTGAAGAAGGTCCGAACGAACTCCCGGTCGTGTCGACTTCTGTCGCTCATAGGTCGTCCGAAGACAACGTCTCGCCCGCCTTGAACCTTACCGATTGGAGCCGAGATTCGGCAGATAGCGAGGCTGAGTCGCCACTCAATGGAAAGCAAAAAACAACCGAGTCTGGTCGGGGCGGACGGAAGGCGGCCGCTCAGTCGTCGTCGTTCGACGTGATGACCGCTTCCTCCTCCTCGTCGCTGAAGCCGGCGGAGGCCTCCTGGCGCTGCCTGGCCATCGGGTCGAACTCGGCCTCGACCTCCTGGAACCGCGGGACGAAGGAGAGCTCGTGGTGGCTCTCGGTCGCGTGGCCCAGGTAGTCGTCCTCGAGGTCGAACTGCGCTTCCTCGTCGTTCTCGGCGAGGTTCTGGAAGTCCTCGTAGACGGCGTGGGCGCCGGAGTGGAGGCCGAAGAGCGTGATGAAGATGTATTTGTACCCGAGGTTCCCCAGCTCCTCGAAGGTGAGCGGGTCCTCCTCTTCGCTCCAGGCGAAGGAACTCGAGTAGTTGAAGGCCAGCTTCACGTCGGGGTGGGTCTCGTGGAGGGTCTCGGCGTAGGCCTCGGCGTCCTCGCGGGACGGGTCGGGCATCTCGGGCCAGACCAGGTCGACGCCGGCGTCGGCGTAGATCCGGCCGCGCTCGAGGTGCTCCTCCCAGTCACCGTTGGCGGAGCCGTAGGCGTCGGTTCGCGCGATAATCACGGTGTCTTCGGACTGCTTGGCGTCGACGGCCGCCGAGAACCGCGCCTCGGCATCCTCGCGGGAGACGATCTGCTTGCCGGCGATGTGGCCACACCGCTTCGGCGAGG
>JAZKTI010000173.1:0-5680 GCA_036625635.1 Haloarculaceae archaeon | reverse complement strand
CGCAGGCCGGTGGATGAAGCCCGGGCCGCAGGCCGGTGGATGAAGCCCGGGCCGCGGGCCGGTGGAGTGAGCCCGGGCGGCGTGGTGTTGGGATGGACCAGGCGGCGGCCGGTGGTGTCGCATACCAGCGCCGAGGATGTTGCGTGAGATGCCGCTCGCCGCTGCAAAAATTCAAGAAGGGTACCGACGAAGCACCACCGGATGCTGACGCTGAGTTCGGACTTCGGATCGACCTACCCGGCCGCGATGAAGGGGGTCATCCGGCAGTTGAGTGACGCCGAACTCCTGGACGTGGCCCACGACCTCCCCCGGCAGTCCGTGCGGGCAGGTGCCTTCTGGCTGGACCAGGTGTTACCCTACTTTCCGCCGGCGGTCCACCTGGCCGTCGTCGACCCCGGCGTCGGGACCGACCGGTCGGCACTCGTCGTCCGGGCGGGCGACCACGCCCTCGTCGGCCCCGACAACGGCGTCCTCCTCCCGGTCGCTCGCTCGCTGGGCGAGGATGACGTCGAGGTCTTCGAGGTCGCGGTCCAAGGACGCGGCCGCCAGACTGACACCTCGGCGTCGCTGACGGACGGGCCCCCCTCGCCGCAGGACTGGCCCCCGGACCCGGCGTCCTCGACCTTCCACGGCCGGGACGTCTTTGCCCCGACGGCAGCCCGGGTCCACGAGGCCGGCATTGACGCTATCGAGGGGATGGAGGCCATCGCTCCCACCGAGTCCTACGACGACCTCCAATTCCCGGAGCCCACGATCAAAGACGACGGGATCATCGGGACGGCCCTGGCCGTCGACAGCTTCGGCAACGCGATCACGAACGTGCCCGGGGAGGTCCTGGCCGACCGGTTCGGGGACCACCTCAAGGTCAACGGCGTCTGGGCCAGCGCCCAGCGGACCTACGCGAACGTCGAGGCAGGCCACCGGGTGATCACGGTGGGGAGCCACGGCAACGTCGAACTGGCTGTCAACCGGGGCCGGGGGGACGAGACCTTCGGCATCTCGGCTGGCGGTCGCGTCAGGCTGTACTGGTGAGGGCGGCCGCGAGGCTCGCCGGCGTGGTATGTCGGCGAAAATGTGGGGGGTCGGGGCGTCGCGAAAACGGCTCTCCGCGGGGCGTCAGCTCGCAGAGATGACGTCGTCGATCCGGACAATCATCGTCGCAGCCTCGGAGGCGGACTCGATGGCCTCGTGCTTGACCGCGGCGGGGTCGAGGACGCCGTAGTCGACAGGATCGTCGACGATGCCCGTCTGGCCCTCGCTGATGAGCCCGTAGGTGTCGCCGCCCTCGTGGGCGGCCCGCAGGTCGACGAGCGCGTCGATGGGGTCCATGCCGGTGTTCTCCGCGAGCGTGCGCGGGAGGACGTCGACGGCGTCGGCGTAGGCCTCGACGGCGAGCTGCTTGCGGCCCTCGACGCTCGCCGAGGCCTCGCGAATGTGGTCCGCGATGGCGACCTCGGTGGCGCCGGCACCGGGGACGACGCCGTCGGACTCGAGAGCGGCGGTGACGACGTCGAGCGCGTCCCTGATGGCGCGCTCGAGTTCGTCGACGACGTGTTCGGTGCCGCCGCGGGCGAAGACGGTCACGGACCTGGCGGCGGAGCCGCCCTCGACGAAGACGAGTTCCTCGTCGCCGTACTTCCGGACAGCGACCGACTCGGCTTCGCCGAGATCCTCGCCCTCGAGCGTCTCGACGGACCCGACGCGGGTCGCGCCGGTCGCGGAGACGATGGACTTCGCGTCGTCGTCGCCGATGTTCTCGAAGGCGAGGACGTCGTGTTCCGCCAGGTAGGCGGCGGTGCGGTCCTCAACGTCGCCCGTGATGAAGACCACGTCGGCGCCGGAGTCGGCCAGCGCGTCGGCGTATTCGCGGAGTTCTTGATCCTCGGCCTCGATGGCTGCATTGAGCTGGTCGACGTTGCTGACCTCGTATTCGGCGTCGATGTTGCTCTCCCGTACCTCGAGATCAGCGTCCACCACGGCGATGGCCGCGTCCTCGACGGTCCGGCTCATGTTCTCGTGGGCGGCCTCCTCGTCGACGATGACGCCCTGGATCAGGTCCGTCGCGCTCGAGGACGCGCCTGTCTGGGTGTGGATGGTGACGCTGTCGCGGTCGACGTCACCGTCCGTGTCGACCTGGCGGATGGCCTCGACGACTGTCGAGGCGAGTTCCCCCGCCGCGACGTCGCCGGTGCCCTTGCCGGTCATGCTCGACTCGGCCACGTCGTGGAGCTGTTCGTCGTCGACGGCGCCGCCGAGGACGGACTCGTCGACGGCCTCACGGGCCAGCGACGCGGCCTCGTGGTAGCCCTCGACGACGGTCGTCGGATGGACGTCGTCCTCGAGCAGGTCTTCCGCCTTCGCGAGGAGTTCGCCGGCCAGAACGGCTGCGGTGGTCGTTCCGTCGCCGACCTCTTCCTCCTGGGTCGCCGCGACCTCGGTGATCATCTGGGCCGCGGGATGTTCGATGTCCATCTCCTCGAGGATGGTGGCCCCGTCGTTGGTGATGACGACGTCCCCGTCGTCGGAGACGAGCATCTTGTCCATCCCGCGGGGGCCGAGCGTGGTACGTACCGATTCGCTCACCGCCTTGCCGGCGGAAATATTCGACGACTGTGCGTCTTCGCCTCGTGTTCGCTGGGTGTCCTCACCGAGAATGAACATTGGCTGTCCACCCAGGCGTTGCTGACCAGATTGCGCCATGACTCACCTAAAGCAACGTTTGCGGTTCTATATGTATGTTTCGAAGCGGCGGATCCGGAGGCCCTCGCCGTGCCGAGGTTTCACACGGGGGCGACGTGGGCCGGTGGGCGGGGGTGGGGCGGAGGAACTCACGTGTCCGCAACGAATCTCGATAGGACCGAAGGCCCGAAGCCGGCAACCCCGCCGGCCGGTCAGATGACGGTCCCGTGTTTCTTGTCGGGCCGGTCCTTCTCGACGTCCTCGTAGAAGGCAAACCGGTTCTCGAGCTGCTCACGGAGCTCGCTCGGCGGGACGATCTCGTCGATGACCACGTCGCTGGCCATCCGGTGGACGTCGATGTCCTCGCGGTACTCCTCCCGGAGTTCCCGCTCGCGTTCCGCGCGCTCCTCGGAGTCCTCGATCTCGGAGAGCTTCTTCGCGTAGACGGCATTGATGGCCGCTTCCGGGCCCATAATGGCGATCTCGCCACTCGGCAGACCGATCGTCGCCTCCGGATCGTAGGCGGGGCCCGACATGGCGTAGATGCCCGCGCCGTAGGCCTTCCGGACGATGACGCACTGCTTCGGGACGGTGGCCTGGGAGGTGGCGTAGATCATCTTCTTGCCCTTTTCGAGGATCGCCTCCTTCTCGACCTGCGAGCCGGCCATGAAGCCGGGCGTGTCGGTCAGGTACAGCAGCGGGACGTTGTAGGCGTCGCAGGTCCAGACGAACTGGGCCGCCTTCTCCGCGGAATCCGGGAAGATCGCGCCCGCGCGATGGGCGGGCTGGTTCGCCACGACGCCTACCGGGCGGCCGTCGATCCGGGCGAAGCCGGTGAGGATTTCCGCGCCGAACTCCGGCCGGAGTTGCAGAAAGGAGTCGGCGTCGACGACCCGCTCGATGAGGGCTTCCATGTCGTATCCGCGATTGGGATCCTGTGGGATGACCGAGTCGATGCCTGCGGGCGAGCGCGCCGGCGGCGACCCCGTCGTCCGCGGTGGCTGCTCGTCGCAGTTGTCGGGCAGGTAGCCAAGGAGGTCGGCGACGAGTTCCCTGGCGTGTTCCTCGTCGCGGGCGATCAGGTCCGCGCTGCCGGACTCCCTGGTGTGAATCTCGGGCCCGCCGAGGTCCTGCATCGAGATGTCTTCGCCGGTGACCATCTTCACCATCCGCGGGCTGGCGATGGCCATCGCGGACATCTCCTCGACCATGATCGTGAAGTCGGCGAAGACCGGGGTATAGGCCGCCCCGGCGATCGAGGGCCCGTACATCACGCAGATCTGGGGGACCCGCCCGGAGAGCAGCGAGTGGTTGTAGTAGTACTTCCCGATGCCCTCGCGGTTGGCGAAGAAGCCCGATTGCTGGTCGATCCGGCCGCCCGAGGAGTCCATCAGGTACAGGACCGGTTGCCCGGTTTTCATCGCGCGTTGCTGCATCCGGAGGAACTTCTCGACGCCCTTGGCGGCCATGCTCCCGCGCTTGACCGTGTAGTCGTTGGCCATGAAGTGGACGTCCCGGCCCTCGAAGGTCGCGCCGCCGGTGATCATGCCGTCTGCGGGGAGGACGTCGTCGGCGTCGAACTCGGCGAACGTGCCGTCCTCGAAGAGGAACCCGTCCTCGCCGAACCAGAGATCCAGGCGGTCGCGGACGAACAGCTTCCCCTGGTCGGGCAACTGGTCCTTGTACGTCTCCTTGCCGCCGCTCTCGATCTCGGCGAGTTCCTCCCGCAACTGCCGCTCTCGTTCGGTCGGGCCGATGTCGTCGCCTGATTGGGGAGCAGCGGCCTGGTCGGGTCCCCGGTCACCACCGGCCGCGGCGCCCGCCGCCTCCACGCCGGGTGCCGCGGCCGCCTCGGCCGGTGGGGTGACGGACAGGACGACCTCGTCGCCGTCCTCGCGGAGAATATCGACTTCCTCGCCGACGTGCCGGGCCAGAGCCTCGGCGATCGCGGCAGCTTCGTCCTCGCTGGCCTCGGCGGTGATGCGGACCTTCATATCTCCTCCCTCGACCGCCGATTGGGTAACCTTTCCCCCGGTGTCCGGTCGCCCATCAGTCGCCTCTCGCCTCGTCGTTTCGCCATCCCGCGTGATCCGGGCCCGGATGCAGGTCGGGCCGCCAGTAATCGGGCGTTGACAGTGCGATAGTCTACTCGCCGCTCATCTCGTCGATTTGGCCAGCATGTAGCCCCCCGTTCCGTCCGATCGGCCGGCGTGGTGCTCGTCGCACCTGGTGGTGGGACCGTGCCTGCCATCCTCGAGGCGATGGAGTGCGTTAGCTGGCACTCCAGAGCTTCCACGCACCCTCGTGTTTCCGGACTTGGAAGGTACTCGTGGACTCCTGGGAATCGACCGCGATAGTCGCCTCCACCGTCGCCTGCGCTTCGGACTTCTCCACGACGGACGTGCTTTTGATACCGATATTCATGTCCTCAGCCATCCCGGCCGAGGAGAGCAGGGCATCCCGCTCGGGAGAGTCCGGGTGGATCGCGTTCTCGACGGCGTCCGTATTCCCGTTGCTGGCCGCGTTGATGTACGTCTTGACGGCGCCACCTGGGCCGCCCCCGCCGAGGAACTGCGTGTATGCCAGGAAACCGCCGGCGGCGAGGACGGCCGCAGCGCCGCCACCGATGAGCAGGTTCCGACGAGACATGCTATCACCACCACCGGGCTGCACCTCCCCGCCGGGAAAGCCCCCCTGGGGAGCGCCCCCCGGCTGCTGGGTCGGGCCGCCCTGGGGTTGCCCCGGGCCACCCTGCGGCTGTCCCTGCCCGGGCTGACCTTGCCCCTGCCGGGGCTGGCCACGCCCACCCTGCGGGTGACCGCCCTGTGGCCGCCCCTGCCCGGGCTGACCCTGCCCCTGCCGGGGCTGGCCACCCTGGGACCGACCCTGGCCACCCTGGGGCTGTCCCTGACCACCCTTGGGCTGTCCCTGCCCGGGCTGACCTTCCCCCTGCCGGGGCTGGCCACCCTGGGACCGACCCTGGCCACCCTGGGGCTGTCCC
>JAZKTI010000172.1:0-5713 GCA_036625635.1 Haloarculaceae archaeon | reverse complement strand
CCTGCCAGTCGCAGCCCGGGAGCGCAGCGAGCGAAGCGAGCGAGCAGCCCGGACCCTCTTCCTCCGGTTCAAATCTCCCTCCCGCCTCACCCCCGGCGGACCACCTCACAGGAGCGCCCCGTCCACCGACCCAGGCGGCACCCGGAATCCCCCTACCCCCCACGCATCACCTCGTCGGGCCGGATCCGCAGGATGACCCGTTCGCTCTCGATGGGATTGGGATACTCCTCCTCGTCCATGTACCGCCTGGTCAATTCGTCGATGTGCTCGCGGGCACCCTCGGTCGTGACCGCCGTCACCTCGCCGGTCACGGAGAGGAACCGATAGGGGTTGTCAGGGTCGGTCATACTCACCGCGACCCGCGGGTCCCGAGCGGCGTTGCGGGCCTTCCGGCGCTCGCGCTCGGTGTTGACCAGCAGGCGGTCGTCGCCATCGTCGTAGTCGATCCAGACCGGCGAGGCGTGGGGCCGGTCGTCCGGGAGTATCGTGACCACGTGGGCGAACGTCGGCCTCTCGAACAGGTCGTGGTAGGATTCAGGGATCTGTGTCACGCGTGCCCGTTCGTGGCCGTCCCGGGAAACGCTGATGGCGATTCCACCGGCGTGAGGACGGACCTAGTCGTCTTCCAACTCCTGCCGAAGCGCGCCGAGCGCATCGAGCGCCTCGTCGAGGGCCGCATCCGCCTGTTCGTCGCCGGTGGCCTCGACGTTGTCAAGCAGGTCTGCAAGCGTCCCGAGGCGATCCTGGAGTACGGCCGGGTCGGGGTCCCCGTTCAGCAAATCCGTGGCGACGGCCTGTGCCTCACCGAGCCAGCGGTTCGCCGAGCGGTCAAGCGGCCGCTCCGCGGTCCGCTCCAGTGCCGCACAGAGGGTCTCGAGCCGGTCCCGTGGCATGCTACATGCTACCCATCGCCTTCCGCGTCGACGATGACAAGTTCGCCGGCGACGATGTCGACGTTGACCAGGGTCTTCGAGTCGTAGCCGGCGTCGGCGAGTTTGTTCTCGCCGCCGACCTTCTTGATGACGCAGACGATGTCAACGATTTCGGCCCCGATCTCCTCGAGGGCACCGGTGATGGCGTCGAGGGTTCCGCCAGTCGAGAGGACGTCGTCCAGGATGACCACCCGGTCGCCCTCGTAGACGTCGTTGAGGTACATGTCGGCCTCGGCGTACCCGGTGACCTTTTCGATGGAGACCTCGCCCTCGAGCCCGTAGTCACGCTTGCGGACGACGACGAGGGGGATGTCGGTCATCAGTGAGACGCCGGTGGAGATGTGGATCCCCATCGCCTCCGGCGCGACGATCTTGTCGACCGCCGAGAGGTCGGCCTTCCGAATGATCCTGACAATGATCTCGCGGAGCAGCGCCGGTTCGAGCATCGGGACGCCGTCGCTGACTGGGTGGACGAAGTAGTGGTACCCCTCCTTCTCGACGATCGGTGCCTCGCGGAGGGACTGCTGGAGGCGCTCCATAGCGGGTCTTCCGAGAGCGGGACCAAAAAGGTGCGGAACCGGGGTTCCGGCCGCGGTGATCAGGGCGGGGAGGCCCCCGTCAGCGGGCGGGCCGGCCGATCGCTCGGTGAGGAAACCCGGGCACTGCAGCGGAGCACGACCGACCCGGCGACGCCGGGATCGGCTGACCCGTGTCGAGATCTCGCGGTCCGGATCATCGCTGGACGGTCACCGTCACGTTCCTGGTCGCGATCTCACGATCGGGCCCGTCACCGCGGAGGATCAGACGGAGTTCGCCGGGATAGGAGTCTCCTTCCACAGCGTCCGCCGAGAGCGTAACCCTGGTGAGTTGGATGGAGCGCCGGCCAGCCCTTCCCGGGTCGAGTACCGTCAGGGAACTCCGCGTGTAGTCGAGGCCCCGGATATCGAGTTTGTAGACGAGTAGCGGACGGCCCGTGACGTTCGAGACTCGAATCCCGACGTCGCCGGTCCTGAGAATGAACTGGCCCGCGTCGTACTGAGCGGCCGAAATCGTCGGATTCTCGGGAAAGTCAACCTCTGTCAGGGTCGCGTTGCCGGTGGCCAGGTCGTCGCCCCCGAGGCCCCCGTCCGCCTGCACGCCAATAATGCCGACGTGAGGGCCGGTGAGGAGCGTACAAACCACGACAATCGCTCCGGTCGCGAGGACCAGCGCACGTCCCACGTCCATCGGGTCAATGGTCCACCCAGCCGCGGCATAAAGCCATCGCGAAAGTTGGCTACCGGGCTGCCAGGGTGGTGCTGTCCCGGAGCGACGAGCATGGCTTCTCCGGAGCGGCGGTCTCAGGCCCGGCACGGCCGTTGATGTCGATTTACGAAATGTTAAGGGCTGCCTGGTCGCAGGGAAAAACCGTGCAACCGACGCAGGCTGTCCTCCTCCTGGTGCTCGCCCTCCCGTTTGTCGGGGCGGTTGCCCTGCTCCCGCTCTATCGCCTCCTCGGGCAGCGAACGGCGTACGGGGCGGCGGCCGTCGCCCTGGCCTGTCTCGGCCTCCTGGGGACCCAGGTGGGCCGGGTCGGAGTCGTCGAGTTCCCCTGGATCCCGAGCTACGGCGTCGAACTGGCCTTCTACGTCGACGGTCTCTCGCTGCTGATCGGGTTCCTCGCCAGCGGCGTCGGCGTTCTCGTGTTTACGTACTCCGGCGGATACATGCACGACGAGCCGGGCAAACCCCGGTACTATGCGACGCTGCTGGCCTTCATGGGATCGATGCTGGGCGTCGCCTTCGCCGCCGACCTCGTCTCCCTGTTCGTCTTCTGGGAGCTGACCTCCGTCACCTCCTACCTGCTCATCGGCCACTACCGCGACGAGGCCGGGAAGTACGCCGCCAGGAAGGCCCTGTTGATCACCGTCGCCGGCGGCCTGTTCATGCTCGCGGGCTTCCTCGTCCTCCACGCCGTCTCGGCAGACGTGCTCGGCGAGGCGACCTGGCGGTTGATCGGCGGCGAGGAGTCACTCGTCCACCATGCCGAGGGGATCCGGGCCGCGCTCGGCGAGGCGGGCCTGCTCGTCCCCGCGCTTGTCCTGCTGGGCGTGGGCATCGCCGCGAAGTCCGCCCAGTTCCCGTTGCACGTCTGGCTCCCGAACGCGATGGAGGCCCCGACGCCCGTCTCGGCCTTCCTCCACTCGGCGACGATGGTCAAGGCCGGCGTCTACCTCCTCGGCCGTCTCCGGCCGCTGCTCCTTTCGGAGGAGTGGACGCTCCTGTTCGTCCTGCTCGGCCTCGTGACGATGACGATCACGGCGATGCTCGCTGTGGGTGCGACCGACATCAAGGAACTGCTGGCGTACTCGACGGCCTCCCACCTCGGGTTGATCGTGGCCGGGTTCGGAATCGCCGAGGTCGTCGGCGCCGAGACGGGTGCCTTCCACATCGTCAACCACGCACTGTTCAAGGCCGCGCTCTTCCTGGTGGCGGGGATCATCGCCCACGAAGCGGGTACCCGGGCGCTCGCGGAGATCGGTGGGCTCCGGCACGACCTCCCGATCACGGCCGCTATCACCGGCGTCGCCGCGCTCGGCATGGCCGGGGTGCCGCCATTCAACGGCTTCTATTCGAAGGAACTCCTGTTCGAGGCCACCTACGAAGCGGCGGCGACCCACGGCGGCGGCCTCTGGTGGGCCCTCCCCGTTGTCGCCGTCGCGGGCAGCGTGTTCACCTTTCTGTACTCGATCCGGTTCCTCATGCTCTTCTTCGGCGACAAGCCCGAGGGTCTCGGCGAGGTCCACGCCGCGCCCAGGTCGATGCTCCTGCCGCCGCTCGTGCTGGCGGGCCTGGCCGGCCTCGTT
This sequence comes from Haloarculaceae archaeon, assembly GCA_036625635.1. Lineage (GTDB taxonomy): Archaea > Halobacteriota > Halobacteria > Halobacteriales > Haloarculaceae > JAZKTI01. Next base: position 1,935 of record JAZKTI010000172.1, on the reverse strand, counting down.
GGGCTCGGGGGCGTGACGTCGACGCTCGGCGCTCCGCTGGCACCACTGGAATCCTTCGTGGGCGACGTCGTCGCGAGCGTCGGGGGCGGGCACGGCGAGCACGCCGCCTTCCACTACCACGTCCCCACCTCCCTCTCGCCGGCCGTCGTGATGAGTGGCGTGACAATCCTCGTCGGTGCGATCCTGTATCCCTTCTACGATCGGCTGGCGGCGGGGATCCGGGCATTCCGGGCAGTCAGGCCGACCAGCCCGGACTGGTACTACGACGCCGCTACTGACCGGCTCGATCACTCTACGGCAGTCGAGGTCGTCCAGACTGGCCACCTCCGCACCTACGCAATCTGGCTGGTCCTCGGCGTCTGCGCCCTGGGTCTCGGCGGCTACCTCGCAGCGGGTGTCGGCCTCCCGGCACTGGCCTTTGCCGGGCTCAGGCCGGCGCTGGCCATCGTGCTCGTGGTCGGGGTACTCGCGGCCGTCGCGGTCGTGGCCGCTCCATCGCACATCGCCGGCGTACTGACGCTGTCCATCCTCGGCTTCATGGTCGCCATCTTCTATATCCTGGCGAGCGCACCGGACCTGGCGTTGACCCAACTCGTCGTCGAGACGCTCGTCCTGGTCATCTTCCTCCTCGTCCTCAATATCCTACCGGCCTTTTATGGCTCGATCCGCCGGCGGGAGGCCGTCCGTGACGCACTGGTCGCGGGCGTCGTCGGGGTGACCGTCTTCGTGACGGTCCTGGTCTCGACCTCGCAGTCACCCGAAGCGCCGATCTGGCAGTTCCTCGCCGAGAACGCGGGCGTCCCAGCCGAGCACGGGGACGTCCTCGTCGACGCGGGCGGCGGCGGTAACATCGTCAACGTCATTCTGGTGGACTTCCGGGCCTTCGACACGCTCGGGGAGATCTCCGTCGTCGCGATGGCGGCCCTCGCGATCGTCACGCTCGTCGCGATGCGCGGCAGGGGGGAGACGGGATGAGCGGGGAGGGGCGAACCGAGACGAGCGGGGAGGAGCGGGCCGAGACGAGCGTTGAGGGGCGAGCCGAGACGAGCGGGGAGGAGCGGGCCGAGACGAGTGGGGAGGAGCGGGCCGAAAGTGGCGGGTATGGACGAGAGGAGCCGAGCGGGGAGGAGCGGGACGGTGCGGCCCGCGAACCCCCACAGGGGGCCGAGGAACCCGACGATGGCCCGGGGCTGCCGCGCACGACCCGGCGAGATACAACCGTCATCGCCCGAACGGTCGCCCGGGTGGTCCTGCCGATCATCCTCCTGACGGCCATTGCGCTGTTGCTCCAGGGGCATAACCGGCCCGGTGGCGGCTTCATCGCCGCGGTCCTAACGGCCGCTGGGATCGGGCTGATCTACATCGTCTACGGCCTCGAGTACCTGGAAACCGAACTGTTGCACCGCAGCCCAGAGGCACCGTTGTCGAACACCGTCAGGCGGGAGTACGGGACCGCCGTTGGCGTCGGGCTGGGGATTGCCGTCGGCTCGGGTATCGCAGCCGTCGCGCTGGGATACCCCTTCCTCACGCAGGCGGTGGCCTTTCTCGAACACCTCCCGGTCTACGGCGAACTCGAGGTGGCCTCCGCCTTCGCCTTCGACCTTGGGGTTTACGTGACGGTTGTCGCCTCACTCCTGACGATCCTCGCGGTGGTGGGGGCCGAATGATGGGCCCCAAGATCAGCCGAGGCTGGTGGGATAAGATCAACCGACGCCGGTCGGGTAGCGTGCGCCGACGCCGGTCGGGTAGCGTGCGCCGATGCCGGTCGGGTAGCGTGCGCCGACGCCGGTCGGGTAGCGTGCGCCGATGCCGGTCGGGTAGCGTGCGCCGATGCCGGTCGGGTAGCGTGCGCCGACGCCGGTCGGGTAGCGTGCGCCGATGCCGGTCGGGTAGCGTGCGCCGATGCCGGTCGGGTAGCGTGCGCCGACGCCGGTC
>JAZKTI010000171.1:0-5763 GCA_036625635.1 Haloarculaceae archaeon | reverse complement strand
CCCGATTCCGCCAGAGCACGGTCCGGTTCCGAATCCGCCAGTGCACGGTCCGGTCCCGAATCCGCCAGAGCCCGGACCAGGCCCGTGTCGCCCACACCCCGGAGCGGAATCGGAGCCGTGCCGCCACAGGCCCGGACCGAGCGAGCCTCAAGGCCCCGGGTCATCACCGACACCGCCCCCGGTTCCGGTCCCTCTCGTCCGGAACCCGCGGCCGGGGCCCGAACGACGGCCCTCGAGCGGTCGGTGGCTCGCCGGACCTTGGACTGGACTCCCGAACCGGGTGGGCCGCGGATCCCACAGGAACCCGGCCAGCCGGTCAGTCCAAGGCTGGCGGTCCGGCGCAGTGCCAGACGAGCTAGTGCAGGGAGCGCGCCGAGTGCTGGTAACCTTGCCAGTGGTGACGGTCGAAGCGCAACTGACCCGCCCGCTTCCGTATCCCGCGACCACAGGGACTCGAGAGACAGCAGGGGCCTGGAGGCGCCGTCTCCACGGCTGAGGAGTCGGGTCAGGCATCGGCCGGCCGGCCGCGGAGACCAACTGCGGGTGCGAGTGCCAGACGCGGGTCACGATGCCGTCGCCACCGGCACGCCGATATCCCACCGCAGAGTGCCCCGGTGGCGGCCCGCTGGATACGGAACCCAGGAGGCGACGGCACAGGACGAACCGGCCGCTACCGAGCGTTGGAGTGATGCCGGTCAATCAGGCCGGCCGCGCCGCCGGGCCCTCCCACCGACGACCCTCGTTGACGTTGGCAGTGAAGCGGACCCGCGACCCGCTGGCCGATCCGCCGGTGATGGCAGTCCTCTCGAGGGTTCGACAGGAACGGGGAGGCCAGTATCCGGGCCGGGCGGACCGCCAGGGCCAGCAGCACCTGGTGCACCACCCGGTGCACCGTATCCAGGCGAAGGACCGCGGCTGGATGCGGGTTCCCGGGAGCCGGGGCTGGCCACTGATGATTTCGGGCTCCTGTCGACCGAACCGGACCCGGCCCACGCGCCGACTCCGCGGATGGGGACCCCCGGGTCGACGCCGGACGAGCGCCCGACCGTCGCCGACCCACCCGCGTTGACCCACCAGGTGAGCACCGGCGTCGGCTCCTCGGCCGCAGGAGGGAGGCACAGCGCGGGGCCGACCGGCGGGGTGGCTGCGGGGCGCTCGACCGCGTCGACCCAGGAGGACTGGCCACCAGCGAGAGCGGTCGGCCCCGGTCAGCGCGAGTCCCAGGGGCGTTCAGACCGGGCCAGAGCAACTGATCGACCGTCTGCGTCGCCCCGAGTTCGGGCGAGCCAGAGGGATCGCCAGCGCCCGGCCGGGCTGTCGGACCGCGGGACGACCGACCGCCCCGATCTCGACCTGCACCGGCCGGCACCGACGGTCGACGCGACCCGCGGCGAGGAGATCGCCCGGCAGGGGCCCCCCGAGCGGGAGACCGGGCCCCGGGCCGATCGGCGCTCCGGCGACCGGGAGGAGGGCGGCGGCGGGACCGAGGCCGAACGGGCCATCGAGGAGACGTTCCTCGGGAACCGGTCCGAACCCTCGGTGTACAGCGCGGACGTCGACCGGATCGTCGACCGACTGTACCGGGAGGTCGAGCGGAAGATGCAGATCGAACGCGAACGGAGAGGTCTCTAATGGCGAACAACAACGACACACAGTTCCAGAAGGCAGAAATTCGGGTGCTTCGGGGCAAGAACAAGTCCGACGGCAAGGAGCCGTACCTCGAGTGCGGGTTCAACCCGCCCGAGTACAACGTCAGCCGCTCTGTCAACTACGGTGAATTGCAGGCGACCGCCTCGGGGGCGTCCTCCCAGCAGTTCATCCACCGGGAAGCCGATACGCTCACGATGGAGTTGTTCTTCGACACCTCGGAGACCCAGACGGACGTCCGACCGGACTTCGTGGACAAGCTGGACTACCTCGCAGCGATCGACCCCGAACTCCACGCGCCGCCGCTCTGCCAGGTCGTCTGGGGGGATGGGCTCTCGTTCACGGCCGTTGTCCGGCAACTCGACAAGACGTTCACCCGCTTCCTGCCGAGTGGCGTTCCTGTCCGGGCCCGGGTCTCGGTGACCTTCACGGAGTGCAAGACCTCCGACTACCGGCGCGAACTCAAGCCGGAGTCGACCGACAAGACGAAGGCCTGGACCGTGACCGAGGGCGACACCCTCTGGCTCATCGCAGCGGAGGAGTACGGGGAATCCAGCCACTGGCGAACCATCGCCGACGCCAACGAGATCGATAATCCGCGGGCGATAGAGCCGGGCGAGACGCTCGAGCTCCCACCGCTATGACACTACTCGCGCGGGCCGGGGCCCGGCCGCTGGCCGGCGGAGACTGCGGTCACCTGCGCCCCTCGGGGGGGACCCATGTCCGACGGTAGACAGGGGCCCCACGTCCCGCGGTTCGAGGTGACCATCGGCGGAACCACGATGAAGTCCGCCGACGGGGGCATCTCCGACGTGGTCGTCGAGACGTCTCTCGACGGCGCGGACCGGTTTTCGGTAACCCTCAACGAGGCCTTCGACCCCGAGCACGAGGAGTTCCCTGGACTCACCTGGGACGACTTCTCGACCGGAAAGTCAGTCGAAATCTCGCTGGGGTGGGAGGGGGTGGGCGAGGTGAAGCAACTCTTCGTCGGCAAGATTCACCAGCTCAGATCGTCGGTCGCTCAGGGCGAGGGGGCCTCGATCGGGGTCAGCGGGTACGGCCTCCTGCACGACATGATGGGCAAGATGAAGGACCGATCCTGGTCGAAGGCCACGGTCGGGGACGTCGTCCAGGAGGTCCTGTCGTCGTACTTCGGCGACCGGACGGTGGATGCCGACGGCATGAACCACGACAAAATCTACCAGCACGACCAGAGCGACTACCGGTTCGTCGCCGACCTCGCCACCAAGTACGGTTACCAGTTCTACGCCCAGCAGAACGCGGTCTACTTCACGCCCCGGGCTGACATCGGGAGCGAGGAGCCCAGCGTGAGGGTCTCTTATCCCGGTGTCCTCCAGTCCTTCTCCGGGGAGGTAAACGAGGCGAGCGCGGTCAAAGAGGTCGTCGTCAGACACTACGACATGCAAAAAGAGACCGAGATCGTGGGGCGGGCGAGCACCGACGCGACCAACACGAAAAAGGAAGTGTTCAGGATTCCCTGTGCCTCAAACGAGGAGGCCGAGCAGATCGCGAAGACGAAACTCGATCGCCTCTCCAGTTCGCGGGCGACCTGCTACGGCGAGGTATCACCCGGCCTGGCAGGGATCAAAGCGGGCACCACAATCGGCGTAGATGGGGTCGGGTCTCGGTTCGCCAAAAACTATTATGTCACCAATACAACCCACCGTGTAGGAGGGTCAGGCTATCGAACGACGTTCGAGGCGACGGAGGTACCCGGATGAGTAATTTCGAACAGCTCGACGACCTGGGCGAGGAGCCCACAGTGAGCGGCGTGGCGACGGCGAAAGTGACCGACAACGAGGACCCGGAGGGGGTGGGTCGCGTCAAGGTGACCTACCCGTTCAGGGAGTCCGACGACGAGAGCCACTGGGCACGCATCGCGACAGAGATGGCGAGCAAAGAGTACGGGACGTTCTTCCTCCCGGAGGTCGGCGACGAGGTCCTCGTCGCCTTCGAGGGCGGCAACATCCACCATCCCGTCGTCATCGGATCGCTGTACAACGGCAAGCGCAAGCCACCGTTCGACAACGCGAGTGGCGACAACGATATCCGGGCCATCAAATCCCGGAACGAGCACACGATGGAGTTCGACGACGCGACGACCGGCGGGAAGGTGACCATCGAGACCGCCGCTGGCCACACCATCACGCTCGACGACACGGCCGGGGCGGAGACGATTACCGTCGAGGACAGTACGGGGGACAACTCGATGACGATGGACTCCGTCGGCGGCGAGGTCACAGTCTCCGCGGACAAGAAGATCACCCTCGACGCCGATACGATCAAACTGGACGGGAATAAGGTAGATATTTCCGCCAAGAACAAAGCTAGTGTATCCGGTAATAGCGGGATCGATATTTCCAGCAAGGCCAATTTGAAAATGACGAGTAACGGCAACATGAAAGTGAAAGGGACCGGCATGCTCACGCTGAAGGGTGCCCTGGTCAAGATCAACTGACAATGCCACCTGCAGCACGTGCACTCGACATGACCGCACACGGCACGCCTCTCTCGGGGGTCGGCAGTTCCAACGTCTTGATCGGCGGAAAGCCGGCCTGGCGAGTCGGGAGCGACTATCATGCGTGCCCGCTCGTCTCCGGCGTGGTCCCGCACGTGGGCGGCGTCGTACCGACCGGGAGCACGACCGTCCTGATCAACAACATGCCTGCCGCACGCATGGGTGATACCATCGTGGAGGCAACGGCACCGAACACCATCACCACCGGGTGCAACACGGTGATCATCGGATAGATGGCGCGGGATTTCCTCGGGACGGGCTGGGCCTATCCGGTCGGAACAGACTACAGCGGCGACATCGAACTATCGAGCGCGGAGGGGAATATCCAGCAGTCGATCAAACTCATCATCGGGACCGCGAAGGGCGAACGGGTCATGCGTCCCGAGTTCGGCTGCGAAATCCACGAATACGTCTTCGCCGCCACCGACCCGGCGACCCTGTCGATGATCGAGGACAGCGTCGAGGAGGCACTACTCCAGTGGGAACCCCGGATCGACGTCGAGAGCGTGGAGGCCAGCCCGGACCAGGAGAATCCGAACCGGGTCCTCGTCGACATCGAATACCGCGTCCGGAAGACGAACAGCACCGACAACCTCGTGTATCCGTTCTTCCTGACTGAGGGGGAGGAGTGACCTGCGTGATGGGGGCCGACCATGGCTGAAGGACCGGTCGTCGACGGGCGATCCCAGGCCGAACTCCTGGCCGAACTCGAACAGTTGGCGGACAGCTACGTCGACGAGTGGGACCAAGAGTCCCCGGACAGCGGGACGACCCTGCTGCGCATCGCGTCGAGGTTCGAGGTGGAGGTGCTCCGTCGGTTGAACAGCGTTCCCGAGAAGCACCGACGGTCGTTCCTCGACGCGCTCGACTTCAGCCGGCGGCCCCCGCAGTCAGCGCGCGTCCCGCTCACCGTGCGGACGACCGACGACATCGAAACCAACGTCGTCATCCCCGGTGGGACGCAGGCGACCGCCGAGACCGCGGATGGCGGAACCGAGATCTTCGAAATACCCGCGACCGACGGGTTCGAGGCCACTCCCGCTTCGCTTGCGGACGCGGTCGCCATCGACCCGGTTACTGACACCATCGTGGACCACGGTCGTGAACTGACAACCGGCGAAGCCAGCACCCTCCTGGACGGTCCGAACGAGCAGCGCCACGTGCTGTATCTCGGCCACGAGGACCTCCTCAACATCGAGGCCGGGTCCACGGTCACGGTCCGACTGCTCACGAACGCCTCCGAGGAGGTCATCCACGAGCGCCTCGCCTGGGAGTACTACGGCGAGAACGAGGACGGCGTCGAGGGGTGGCACGAGCTGACGCGAGAGACGACGGACGTCATCGACGAAGCCGAAGCAGACGTCCGGGACCTACGGGAAGCCGTCGAGGAGCGCATCGATACCCTGGCGGCAACCGACGTCTCCAAGTGGGGCGACAACCCCTTCGAGCTGACGTTCCGCTTCCCCGGCGCCACGACCGACGGGGCGGTCGACGGGACCGAAAGTCGGTGGATCCGGGCCCGGTCGACGGGCGCACCCGAGACGGCCTTCGAGATCGAGATGGAGTCCCTCTCGCTC
>JAZKTI010000170.1:0-5791 GCA_036625635.1 Haloarculaceae archaeon | reverse complement strand
GACAGTTATTCGACGTGATGGTCCCAGAGCTCTCGGGCTAGGACCTGAAGGGCGGGGGGGGGGGTTCGAGCGAGCGGAGAACGGGGGCCAGATCGGCCATAATGGGGATGCAGGAGATTTCGACTCGCGCGAGAGTCCGAACTCGACCTCGATTCCCACCGTGTCGGAGGGCACTTTCGGCTTCGTCGCCCGGCCGCTTCCTCGAAGTGGACGGTCTCGTACTCGGCGAGCAGATGCAGGTCGTCGTGGACGTCGTGACCGTCCCGATCCAGCGACTCGCGAGATCGCGGATGCTCTCGGGCGGGTGTTGCATAACCTCCTCCAGAAGCTCGATCCGGCGGTCGGTGAGCAGTTCGCGAACCCCGGACCGGCCCCGAAATTGACGACGTGGGGCACCGGGTCACCCCCCACCCCCCGTTCGGCACGGGCCACCGCCTTCTCTTGGTGTTCTCTGGCGGAAGTCGACGTGATCTTGAGGGTCGAGGGATACGCGACGGCCTTCTCGGCCTCGCGCTCAGTAGCAAACGGACCAAAACAGCACGAGGATCCCGAGATTTTGATTTTCGGTGCCGGATTGCACCGTTCGAGCAATGGAGGTTCGACCACCCAGATCTTTCAGTCGTCAGCGGCTACCGGGTCCCCGTGCTGGATCTCGTCCCCGAGCAGGTCGAGGAACTCGGCGATCCACTCGGGATGGTCGGGCCAGGCCTGGGCGGTCACGAGGTTGCGGTCCCGCGTGACCTCGTCGACCCAGGAGCACCCCGCGGCCTCGACCTCCGGCTTCACTGCGGGATACGCCGTCATCTCGTAGCCCTTCAGAACGCCCGCTGCCGCGAGGATCTGTGGGCCGTGACACAGCGTGGCGACCGGCTTGGCTTCGTCGAAGAAGTGGGTCACCGCGTCGATGACCTCGTCGTGGGTCCGCAGGTACTCCGGCGCCCGGCCGCCGGGGATGACCAGCGCGTCGTAGTCCGCGGGGTCGACGTCGGCCATCGTCGCCGTCAGTTCGAAGTCGTGGCCCCGCTCCTCCAGGTAGGTCTGGTCGCCCCGGAAGTCGTGGACGGCGGTCTTGATTGTCTCCCCTGCTTCCTTCCCCGGACAGACCGCGTCGACCTCGTGGCCGACGGCCTGCAGGGCCTGGAACGGGACCATAATCTCGTAATCCTCCCCGAAGTCGCCGACGATCATCAGGATCTCTGTGGACATTGTGGACACCTCGGAGCGCGCTGGTCCCTAGGGGTGCTCGCTCAATAAACCGGCCGGACAACGCCAGATCGTGGGAATACGGCCGGGGGATCGGGCCTGGGGGAAGGGTACAGAGCAGGCATGAGGCGGACGGCCCGGGCCACCGAGAGGACCCGTTACAATCCGAGCAGGGGCGCGACGGTGACCCACAGGGCGTCGACAGCCCTCGTCGGATCGGCGAGGACGCCGGCGCGTCCGATCTGTATCAACGCGGCGGCGACCGCGAGTTCGAACCCCGTCACCGCGAGCGTCACGACGTCGGCCCACCGGGAGTCGATGTTTACCCCGACCGGGACATCGTAGAAGCCGGGGAGGGGGTAGAACAGGGCCATGCCCTTGACGTTCCCCAGCAGGTCGAGGACGTAGTGGGTCAGGACGCCGAGCCAGACGTATGCGAGGTTGCCGAAGACGACGGGGAAGACCGCGACGGCCCCCAGGACGAATAGGTTGTGGAAGGTCTTCCGGTGGGTTCCGAAGGACGTGTCGACGTCCGGGAGCAGCGCCCCGAGGAGGACCGGAATCGCGATACCGGGGACGGCGGTGACGGTCGACAGCGACAGCCCCGGTTCGAGAAGGATCCCGATCCCTACGCCCAGGATGACCGCGTTGAGCACGTGCCCGCGTTCCCGCATGGAAATCGGTTCACGGCGTGCGGTTAGGAACGTTTCGGCTCGCTGTCAGACATACGTCAGCCGGGCGTCTGACGCGGGGCTGACGTCCGGTCAATTCGACGTGCGGCGCACGAGCGGCCGACCTTCGCCTCACCCGCGGCCGACGTGCGGCACACGAGTAGGGGAATGGGGGCCAGAGGCCCGCCCGACCTGCGGCACACGAGCAGGGGATGTGGGCCAGACGCGCGCCCGACCTGCGGCACACGAGTAGGGGAATGGGGGCCAGAGGCCCGCCCGACCTGCGGCACACGAGCAGGGGAGGTGGGCCAGAGGAGCAGCGAGGGTGTAACACACTGCCGGCCGATCCCGACGCGGGACAGACCGGTGGCTGACGAGCACCAGGTGCACCTCCGAGGCGACGAGCGCGAGACCATGATTGACGTGTCGTATGCAGGAGCCACGCCGCGCACTACCAGGCAGCCTCCAGGGTATCTTGGACGTCCGCACGCGTGACGTCGACGCCCGCCGGCGCGTTCTCGACGAGCGGATCCGCCATCACCGCCGCGGCGACGTCGGGAAGGGCCGCCCGGTCGAGGCCGGACAGGGCAGCCAGGCGCTGCGGGAGGTCCAGGCTGTCGCGCACGGCCCTCACGGCATCGACTACCCCCTCGGCGAGGGAATCGGGAGTTCGCTCCTCGGGCTCGACGCCGAGTGCGCCCGCGAGGACGTCCCGGCGGCCGCCGGCTTCGGCGAAGACGTATCGGAGGACGTGGGGTACGACGGCACCGTGGGCCCGCCCCTGGTGGACGTCGGCGACGGTCCGGAGGCCGTGGCCGACGGCGTGGACGAGCGAAAGGGTCGTGGCATCGGGGCGCGAGACGCCGTACTGGACGAGGAGAGTGCCCGCCAGCGCGCGGGCGCAGGTGGGCAGGTCGGCGCCCCCGCGTAGCTGGGGGAGACTGCCGGTGAGGTACTGGAGGCCCCAGCCCGCCGTGGCGTCGGTGATCGGCGTCGCCGTCGGGGCGTAAAGCGTCTCGATCCCCTTGTCGAAGCCGTTCATGGCCGAGGCGGCGAGGATATCGGGTGGCGTCGTCGCGACCAGTTGCGGATCGGCGACCACGGCGGCGGGGAAGAGCCGGGGGTCGGAGCACCCGCCCGCGGCATGTTCCTCGAGGCCGCTCTCCGGTCCGGCGGCGATGCCGGCGCCCTGGGAGAGGTCGGCGCCGGCCAGCGTCGTGGGAACGGCGACGATTGGTGCCAGGGGCCCCTCGGGGATCGACAGAGACCCCGTCCGGGCGAGGTGGGCGGCGTGGGCGTCGAGGGACTCGTCGCTGGCCGCGAGGACGCTCGCGACTTTGGCGACGTCGAGGCTGCTTCCGCCGCCCAGCGCCAACAGGGCGTCAGCGCCGGTCTCGCGGACGGTGTCGGCGACCGCCGCGGCACTCGCCAGACGCTTGGCCGGGGTCGTCTCGGCGGCCACGCCGGCAAGTCGATCCCCGAGCCCCGCACTGACGGGGTCTATGACAGCCGGGGTCACGGCCACGGTCTCGCCTGTGACCACCAGAGCGCCCTCGGCGCCGGTATCCGCGACGACCCCATCGAGGTCCGCCGCGGCGCCGCTCCCGAACGCGATCCGGCCGGGCCGGTAGCTGAAGTCGAACGGTGCCGGTGCAGCGATGGGTGGCTGCATGGCGCCGCCTTGGGTCGGCGCGGTGAAAAGTACTTGAGCGACTGCCGGCCCCGACCTGGGGGGGGGGTCGCAAGTCCCAGAGGTCCCTCGGCGTCTGCTTGCGCGCCTGGTCCCGGATAACACTTACCGTTCGCGGCCCAACTAGCGGCCATGCCCGAACCGCTCGGCGGGATCCACCACGTCACCGCCGTCAGCAGCGAGCCCGGGGGCACAGTGGCCTTCTACCGCGACGTCCTCGGTCTCCGGCTGGTCAAGGTCACCGTCAACTTCGACGACACGGAGACCTACCACCTCTACTTCGGGAACGAGACCGGCGATCCAGGGACGAGCCTGACCTTCTTTCCCTTCGGGGGTCCTGCGGGCCAATCGGGAGTCGGCGGGGCGACCGCGACCGCCTTCGCCGTGCCGCCGGATGCGCTCGCCTTCTGGACCGAGCACCTGGCCACCCGGGGGGTCGCCGTCGACGGCCCGCTCGACCGCTTCGGCGAGCGCGTCTGCCGGTTCCGGGCCCCCGACGGCCTCCCCCTGGAACTCGTGGAGACCGGGACTTCGCTCGAGCCCTGGGCCGGCGGGTCCGTTCCCGAGGCCCACGCTATCCGGGGCTTCCACGGGGTCACGCTCACGCCGACCGACGCGACCGCCACCGGGAGCGTCCTCGAGACCATGGGCTTCCGGCGAACCGGCGAGGAGTCCGAGCGGCTGCGGTACGAGGGTGCCGCCGAGGACGCCCGGGTCGTCGACCTTCTGGCGGGCGGCGACGACCGGCACCGGGCCGGCGCCGGCACCGTCCACCACGTTGCGTTCCGGGTCCCGGACGAGGCCGCCCAGGACGCCTGGCGCGAGGAGCTCTCGGGGGCGGGCCTCCGCGTCACCCCGCCCAAGGAGCGGCACTACTTCCGCTCGATCTACTTCCGAGCGCCCGGCGGCGTGCTCTTCGAACTCGCCACCGAGGGGCCGGGATTCACTGCGGACGAGGCCGTCGACGACCTCGGAAGCGCCCTCCAGCTCCCGCCCTGGTTGGCTGACCGACGCGACTCGATCGAGGCCGGCCTGCGGCCGATCGACCTCGAGGATCCGGCCCGCGTCGGTGCTGGCCGCGAGGATAGCGGTGGAGCCGAATCGGGGATCGACGACGATGCGCGGACCGACGGAGGGGACGAATGACCGACCCCCACGGGGAGGACCCCCACGGAGACCAGCCCCTCGAACGCGCAGGTGCCGACCTGTCCGAGGCCGGGGCCGCGATGGTCCTCGTCCACGGCCGCGGGGCCACCGCTCGGAGTATCCTCGACCTCGCCAGGGAGGTTGCCGTCGACGGCGTGGCCGCACTCGCGCCCCAGGCCGCCGGGAACGAGTGGTACCCGACCTCCTTCCTCGCGCCGGTCGAGTCGAACCAGCCGGGCCTCCGCTCGGGCCTGGCGGCCGTCGGCGAGGCCGTCGAGATTGCCCGGGCAGCGGGCATCCCCCACGAGCGCCTGCTCGTCGGTGGGTTCTCCCAGGGCGCCTGTCTGGCCACGGAGTGGGTCGCCCGTGACGCCGACCGCTTCGGGGCCGTCGTCGCCCTCAGCGGCGGTCTGATCGGCGAAGCCGTCGAGGACCGCCGCTACGGGGGCGACCTCGACGGCAGTCCGGTCTTCCTCGGCTGCAGCGATCGGGATCCCCACATTCCGCTCGAGCGGGTTCGCGAAACCGCCCGGGTATTCGAGACTCTCGGTGGCGAGGTCGACGAGCGCATCTACGAGGGGATGGGCCACGGTGTGAACCAGGAGGAACTCGACGTCCTCGCCGATCTGGTGTCCGGCCTGGTCGAGGATACCTGAGGATGATGCGGGATCGTTCGGTTGAGCGGGACCCGTTGGTTCGACGTGGGCTTTGTGCGTGGTCTCGACCGGAAACAGCCAGTAAGCCGTCGGCCCGCTCGTTTGAGTCGAACACTCGTCTACAACCGCCAACAGCCAGAAAGCCCTCGGCCCGCTCGCGGCCGCTGAGCAGGATATCCTCCCTCGCTCCGCTCGGTCGGATAGGGCCTGCTCAGCGACGCGCGACCGGCCCTCGCCCTTTCATTCCTCCAGGAAGCCGGATTCCGAGCACGACTGGGTTTCCGGAATCTACCCAGCTACTCGCAGGTTTCTACCCCTGGCGGACTGAAAGGGCGAACCTCGCTCGCGTGCGGTCAGCGGGCCCTATTCAAGCGAGCGCCAGCGAGCGAGGATATCCCGCTGAGCGTGCGCGAGCGAGGTGAGGG
>JAZKTI010000169.1:0-5822 GCA_036625635.1 Haloarculaceae archaeon | reverse complement strand
GTGCCGGCATAAGTCCGCCCTCCTTGGCCGTCAAAAGTCCGCCCTCCTTGGCCGTCAAAAGTCCGACTTCCTGGACCGCTTAATTTCCTTCTCCCCGACCAACCGCAGTGAGGCCCCTGACGGCCAGCGCCGCGATGGGTGGGAGCAGGACTGCGATGGCGACACTCAGGTACAACAGCATCCCCATGGCGGCGTACTTCGAGGCCGCACCGACGACGAGGAGGTAGACGAGGAACGCCACAAACACTGTGAACCCGAAGAAGAGACCGGTGACGAGGGACCGGCGGAGAGTCGGGGCGACGAACCCGACCAGGGCGCCACCGAGCACGAGCCCGGCCCAGTGGACGGCGCTCGCGACGAGCCCCACGACGACGGCCAGGAGAAACGCGCTCTCGGCGTGTCGCCCGTGCCGGAGTGGTTCGGTGATCCGATCCATGCTCAGCCAGCCCCCTCCCCGAAGACCACGTCGGGGCCGCCGTCGGTTCCGAAGGTGAGGTTCTTGTACCCGCCGGTCCGCCAGCGGTCGAGCTGGTCGTCGTAGTGGGCCGAGAAGTACCGCCCGCTGTTTCCACCCGGAATGGTCCCGACGGCGCGATCCGGGCCGGCGACCAGTCGCCAACTACTCCCCACGTCGGTCCCACCCCTGACCCGGTAGTTCGCGAGGGTGAATGGCCCCCCGGCGATCGGCCGCTCCGGGTAGTCGAGGAAGGACAGCGGGAAGGGGTGATCGAGGTTCGTGTGGTGGTAGTCGCCGTAGGTCTCCCAGCCTTCCGCCTCGAGTTCATTCGCGGTCAGGTTCATCGCCCGGGCGGCGATATCGGCGCGGGTCTCGATCCGACTGGTGCGTTCGTCGTCGAACCAGGGGCTGGCGGCGGGGAGGTTCTGCAGGACCCACAGGTGCGGATAGTAGCCCTCGTCGAGGCCGTTGCCGTAGTATTCGTCGCCGAAGGTCCCGTTCCGGAAGTGCTCGAGCCAGCGGCTGTAGACGAGTGCGGCCCGGGACTCGGGCACCATCTCGTAGTCCCAGGCGGCCAGGTCGGCCTCCGCGACCAGGTTCGCCGCACGTCGTGGCATCTCGTCGGTCGCGTTCAGAATCAGGGGGGTAAACGCCTCGGCTGCGAGGGAGTACGTGTCCCGTTGCATCGCCTTCAGATCGGCCATCGTCACCGGATCCGGTGACTCCACGTGCTTCTCGAGCAACTGGTAGATGCGCTCGCCGCGGTACGGTGAGGCGAAGGTCCGGCTGGTGCCCAGGTAGAAGCCGGGGTCGTCGATGACGCGCTGGTTCCCCGTGCCGACGTAGTCCGGGTCCTCCAGGTGCGGGATGGCCTCGAAGGGGACGAACCCCTCCCAGGTCGATCGGCCGTAGGGCGTGTAGCCGGCCCACTCGCCGTGGCCCGCCGACCCGTTGAAGACCCTGTCGCCGCGGACGATCTCGCCACCGGCTCGCCTGATCGGATACTTCCCGGCTGGGTAGTAGCGGATGTCCGTGCCGTCGCGGTCGGCGGCGACGAAGTTCTGGGCGGGGACGTGGAAGTCCCGGAGCGCCGTCTCGACCTCGTCGAGGGAGTCGGCGTGGGTCAGCCGGTCGATGGCCAGTGACTGGTTCTGGGCGGTCAGCCCCGTCCAGGCGACGGCGACCCGCTGGCCCTCCCGTTCGATGAGCGGCCCGTGGACCGTCTTCCGGACGGTGATGGTCTCGTTGGCCCCGCCCGAGACGCCCAGTTCCCTGGTCTCGGCGGTCGGCTCGCGCCACTCCCCATCGTACCAGTACTTCCCGTCCTCCCACTCGTAGGTGTAGACGTCGGTCACGTCGGCCCCGACGTTCGTGACGCCCCAGGAGACCTCTCGGTTCGTCCCGAGGATGACGAAGGGGATGCCCGGGAAGCCGACGCCGCGGACGTCCAGATCACCGGCCTCGAGGTGCATCTCGTACCAGACCGGCGGGGCCTGCAGGAGGAGGTGCGGGTCGTTGGCGAGCAGTGGCCGTCCGCTCGCGGTGTGCTCACCGGAGACAGCCCAGTTGTTCGAACCGAGCCCACCCTCGCCCTCGAACTGGCGGAGACCCTCGTAGACTTCCCCGACGGCAGCCGGCGCTTCGGGCCCGGTTGTGTTGGGCGCCGGCGACCAGGACTGGCCCCGGCGCCCGTCCTCGATGATCGCCGCGTCGTGGTCCAGATGTCGGGGGTACAGCTCGGCCGCCGCCGGGAGGGTCCGCTCGAGCGTGGCGGCCTCGAGGACGGCGAAGTCCCCGGAGAGCTGCCAGGAGATCTGCTGGCCGACGAGTAGCGTCGCCACCGGCGTCCAGGGCCGCGGCTCGTAGTCGTTGAGCCTGAATTCCATGGGCAGCGGTCGGGTCTCGGCGTAGTGGTTGACGCCGTCGGTGAAGGCCTGCAGCTTCGCGCCGTGGTCGGTGTCCCGGAGCTGGCGCCAGGTCGCCTCGGCGGCCTCCCGGAAGCCCATCCGCTCGTGGAACCGGTCGCTCTCGAGGGTGGCGTTGCCAGCGACCTCCGAGAGCGTCCCGTTCATCGACCGCCGCTGGATGTCCATCTGGAAGAGCCGGTCCCGGGCCTGCAGGTAGCCCACCGCGAAGTACAGCGCCCGCTCGTTGTCGGCAGAGACGTGGGGGACCCCCGCCTCATCGTAGGTCACCTCGGCGTGGCCGTAGGGGTTCGGGACCTCGCCCGGATCGCCCTCCGCCACGGTGTCGAAGACGTCGCCGGAAAAGGGCGCGGCGAGTGCGAGGTACTGGCCACCCCCCGCGACGGCGGCCAACACCGCCAGGAGGGCGAGGGCCCCCACCGCTCGCTGTCGCCAGATACGCATGGGGAGGCTGGCGACTGGAATCCGGTTAAGCCTTTGCCCCCCGTGGCCGCCGCGAAGAGCGGGTTTCCCACCCGGTCCGACTGCCAACGGTTCGCCCGCTGTCGGAAGCACCGCCGAGGCCGGAGCGCACCTACAGGGTCGCTCGCTGTCGACGGTCCCATCGGGGGCCGGCGCGAGCGCCGAGGAGGGCGCCGACAACGGCCGCGACGGCGGCCACGCCGACGGCCACACCCGTCGCGACCAGTGGCGACTGCTGGTAGGCGAGAGCCGCGACCAGGAGCGGAACGGCGAGGAGCGCGAGCCCGCCGCCGAAGACTGCGAACAGAGCGGTGTCGAAGAGGAGTTCGTTGGGCGAGAGCCCCGTGAGGTAGGCCGTCAGGCCGTAGACGTAGCTGCTCGCGAGCGGAAACACCAGGATGCCGATGGCGAGGTCGGCCGGCGGGTACCAGAGGGCACCGAGTGCGAGGAAGGCCACGCCCGTCGGGAGGGCCAGGACGAGGAACGCGCGTCGCGCGCCAGCGAAGACGGCCGACGTCGGGACGGGGTACCGACGGTACTCCGCGGCGTCGTCCATCTGGGTGACCCAGTTGTAGGTCGTGAAGGTACCGAGTCCCAGGAGGGTTCCGAAGGCGATGCCGGCGGAGGGCTCGAGCCCCGTCGCGGCCGCTACCCGGTCGAGCAGGAGCGCGGTGACGGCAAAGAGCACGCCGAGCGAGAAGGCGACCTTCCAGACGGAGCCACTGGAGCGGGCCACCTCGAGCAGTGGCCGGACGGCGAGTCCGTCGCCGCGCCCGAGGCGATCCCGGATCGTCCCGTAGCGATCCCGCCGGATGCGCCGGGCACCACCGCGTTCGGTTGGCGTGAGGAGGACGGGGCCGAGGGCGCCGAAGACCAGGATCGGGGCGAAGCCCAGGACCGCCGTCTCGAGGCCGGGTGCGCCGAAGAACGCGTAGGGGGTTAGTGCGACCGGGTCGAACTCCGTCCCGAGAACGACCGCGGTCCCGACGGCGACGAGTGCGAGGACGAGCATCCGACTGCGAGTGGCCAGGCCCACGAGCGCGAGGCTGGCGGCCGCACCGAGCGCGAAGGTCCCCGTGGTGGTGAGCCAGAGCAGGCCGACCGCGGGGAGGCCGAACCCCGAGAGCTGGCCGGGTGCAAGCACCACGACCGCGCCGAAGCCGACCGCGATCGGCGTCAGGAAGAAGCCCGCGTAGTAGACGAGGTCCTTCACGAGGAACGTGGCGAGGAGCCGCGGCCAGGAGATCGGCAGCGTCCGGGCGGAGAAGACGAGCAGCGTCACGTCGCCGAGGGCGTCCCGCATCGCGTCCCGGCCGACGAGCCCGATGGTCCCCACCTGGAGGCCGAAGAAGAGCACGAGCCCGTGGATTCCCGCCACGATGGCCCCGACCTCGGTACCCGTCAGCGCGAGCAGCCAGGTCCCGCCGGCGACGACGACCGCGACGAACGCGGGGAAGGCGACGAACCGGCCGCCCCCGAAGAGTTCGCCGTGGAGGCGGTACTCCTCGACGAGCATCCGCCGAAACAGTCGTGCGTGACCCCCGCCGGGCGACACGCTACTCGACCTCCGCGACGAAGGTATCCAGCAACCGCTCTCGCTCCTTGTCGCCGTCAGGTTCGTCGCCGTCCCCGCCCTCGGTCTCCGCGCCGGCCTCGGCCTCGGTGCCCGCCTCGCTCTCGGGGCCGGCCTCGGCCGCGAGGTCACGGACTCGCCTGAGCGAGCCGTCGGCGATGATCCCGACGGAGGTACACAGCTCCTCGGCAACCTCCATGAAGTGCGTCGAGAGGAAGAGGGTGTTCCCGGCCTCGCAGTACCCCGCGAGGTACCCCTTGACCTCCTCCTGCATCAGGGGGTCGAGGTTGACCAGGGGCTCGTCGATGAAGACGAGGTCGGGTTCGTGGATGAAGGCCTGGGAGAGCATGACCCGCTGGCGTTCGCCCTCGGAGAGGTCGGCCGCGAGGGTGTCGAGGATCCCCTCGAACTCGAGTTTCGCCGCCCACTCGGCGATGCGGGTCTCGACGTCGGCCAGGTCGCGAAGGTCCCCGACGAACTGGAGATACTCCCGGGGCGTGAGGAAGCTCGGGGGATCCTCGCGTTCGGGGAGGACGCCGACCTCCCGCCTGACTGCGATGGGGTCCGCGACGGGATCGTGACCGAGCACCCGCGCGGTGCCGTCGGTCGGTTCGATCTGGCCCGTGAGGATTTCGATCGTGGTCGTCTTCCCGGAACCGTTCGGGCCGAGGAGGCCGAAGAGTTCGCCGTCCTCGACCGACAGCGAGAGGCCATCGAGGGCGGTGATGTCGCCGTACCGCTTCGTGAGGGCCTCGGTCTCGACAGCGATCATATGGCGACGTGAGACGAGTTCGGCACACTTGTAGGTGGGTGGTGGATCGGGCGATGAGGATCGGTCTCGCGGTGGCTGGTGGTAGCTGATGATTGGACAACTCCGACCGCAACCAACCTGGGTGTCCTCGGGGCCCTGAGAGTTGTTGGATCAGGTGGCACCGCAGACAGCCTGAAAGCCCTCGGCCCGCTCTCATGTGGGATTGGACGACATGGTCCCGCAACCGCAGACAGCCTGAAAGCCCTCGGCCCGCTCGTGCACTCTGAGGGGGATATCCTCACTCGCTGCTCCCGGGTCGCTTCGCTCCCCGGTCGCTCATTCCGAGACTCTCGCTTCGCTCGAGTCTCGCGCCGCTCGTTCGGATAGTGGCCCCCTCAGAGACACACGAGCGGGCCTCGCCCTTTCATTCCTCCAGGGAGTTGGATTCCGATCTGGTCTGGGCGTCCGGAATCTACCCAGCTACTCGCAACCTGGCTCTCCTGGCGGAATGAAAGGGCGAACCTCGCTCGCGTTTACCTGGTTCCTGTGGCGGCCCTATCCGAGCGAACGCTAGTGAGCGAGGATATCCGCCACAGGAACCGCGAGCGAGGTGAGGGCTTTCGGGCTGTTTGCGGGTGCGGTAGCACCACCAGC
>JAZKTI010000168.1:0-5828 GCA_036625635.1 Haloarculaceae archaeon | reverse complement strand
AGCGAGGATATCCTGCTCAGCGACCGCGAGCGAGGTGAGGGCTTTTTTCCTGTCTGCGGTAGCGGTCAGGTCTGCATTCGCGAGCCGGGTAAGGGCGTTCTGGCTGTCTGCGGTAGCGGTCAGGGCTCCGTTCGCGAGCGAGGTGAGGGCGTTCTGGCTGTCTGCGGTTGCGGTCAGGTCTCCATTCGCGAGCGAGGTGAGGGCGTTCTGGCTGTCTGCGGTAGCGGTCAGGGCTCCATTCGAGAGCCAGGTGAGGGTATTCGCTGGGTCGCGGTCCTCCTCAGATCGATTCATCGGGCCCGTATTCCGCCGCCATCCGCTCGGCTTCGGCCGCGTACCGCGCCCTGGTTTCCTTGTCCGCCACGGTGCCGAGATTCGCCGGTTCCACGTCGACGGCCGCGGTGGTTCCGCGCCCGGGACCGGTGAAACTCGGCAGCGCGCGCTCCTTGCGGTAGAACCGGCGCCCGTCGGGGGTCGCGTAGGTCAGGATGATGATGTTCTGCTCGTCGTCGGAGTAGGTCCGCTCGACTAGCCAGACGCGGACGGTGTCGGGCACGGTTCGATCGAGGTGCGGGCGGTATTTCCCGTTTGTCACGATTCCCGAAGGGCCACGGTTCGAGCCATTGCTGAATCAATCCCCCTTCGAGAGTTCCGAAGCCAGAATTACGAGTGATAACTGGAGCGAAGGTATACAATCGAGCACTCGCAAGCGGAGGACGAATGATCGAGGCCCGGAACCTCCGGAAGGTGTACGGAGCGTTCGTCGCCATCGAGGGGAGCACCTTCGAGGTCGACCGGGGCGAGGTCTTCGGGATCATCGGCCCGAACGGGGCCGGGAAGACGACCACGCTCAAGATGCTCTCCGGCCTCCTCGAGCCGACCGCCGGCGAAGTATCGGTCGCCGGCTACGACGTCGGCGACACGGCGATGCGTAATCGGCTCGGGTTCCTCCCCGAGGAATCGCCACTCTACGAGGAGATGACACCGGTCTCCTACCTGACCTTCTTTGCCGACCTCTACGACGTTCCCGGGGCCATCGCGGAGACTCGCATCGAGGAAACCCTCGACGACCTCGACCTGGACCACCGGAACAGACAGCTCGGAGATATGTCCAAGGGGATGAGGCGGAAGGTCGCCATCGCGCGGTCGCTCATCAACGACCCGGCCGTCCTGATCTACGACGAGCCCGGGAGTGGGCTCGATCCGCTCACGACCAACTACATCATCGACTTCGTCGAGGGACTCGCCGCCGAGGGCAAGACGATCGTCTTCAGCGCGCACAACCTCTTCCACGTCGAGAGCGTCTGCGACCGGGTGGTCATCATGAACGAGGGCGAGATCGTCGCCCGGGGCGACCTCGAGACCCTCCAGCAGGAGTACGGCCACACCGAGTACCACGTCTCCACGACCGTCGAGGTCCCCGAGGCCGTCCGGGAGGACGGCCGCTACCGGCGCGTGGTCGATTCGATGGCGGCCGTCGAGGACACCCGCGACGCAGCGCAGGCGGCCGGCGGCCAGGTCATCGATATCCGGACCGAGGAGTCCAGTCTGGAGGAGGTGTTCCTCGACGTCGCCGACCAGAGCGGCAGGGACCGGTCGGAGGCCTGAGGCGTGCACCCGCGCAAGCTGCTCCGGATCGCCCGCTGGGAAGTGACCAAGAACGCCGGGAGCGTCGACGGCCGGACCGTCCTCGTGGCGCTCGTCGCGATCGTCCTCCTCGGCGGCGTGATCCCCTTCGCGGCCGGCGGGGACGGCGTCGCCCTCGACGCCGGCATCTACCGCGTCGGCGTGACCGAGGACTCGCCCTATTACGGGGTCGCGGCGACCGATGAGACGTTCGCCATCGTCGAGAGGGCGGACGAGCGAGCGCTCGAGGCGGGCGACGTCGAATTGCTGGTTCGGAGGACTGCCATTACGGCGGGACCGTCCGCGAAGGCGCGGGCCGCCAAGTCGGCCTTCCGTGACGCCGTCGAACGCTACAACGACGCCCAGATGGGGACCGAAACGAACCAGACAGCGGCGTTCCCCGTCGACGTGATCCTCCAGTTCGTCGAACAGGAGAACGCCGCCGGACCGCTCGCGGCGGCCGACGGGGGGAGCGGTGGCGGGAACGACGGGGCGGTCCTCAGCGAGGATAGCGGCGAGGCCACCGACGGGACCGGGGCCGGGACCGGTCCGGGGACCGACGGGGACGCCACCGCGGACGACGGGAGGCCGGCGGGTGGCCTCGGGGGATTCGGCGGCGCCCTCTCCGGTGACGACGGGACGGCCGGGACGCCCTCCCAGATCGCCCCGCCGTTCCCCTTCGAGTCGCTGGTCCTCGCGTTCGTCTTCATCGTGCCGCTGAACTTCCTGATCCAGGCCTACGGCAGCACGATGCTCTCCGAGCGGATCAACCGCCGCGGGGAGTTGCTGCTCGTCTCGCCGGTGACCAGATTCGACATTATCGGAGGGAAGACGCTGCCGTACTTCCTCGGCGCGCTGGCCGTCGAAGGCGCAATCGCCGGCGGTCTCACGTTCCTGCAGACGGGGCAACCGGGCGGTCTCCTCTCCCTGCTGGCGGTCACGCCGCTCGTGTTGCTCTTCCTCGGCGCGACCTTCCTCGGCGCGATGTTCGCGCGCTCATTCAAGGAACTGACCTTCGTCACGGTGACGATTACCGTCACGCTCACCAGTTACGCCTTCGTCCCGGCCATCTTCACCGAGTCCGGTCCCGTGGCCCTCATCTCGCCGCTGACCATCGTGGTCCGCGACCTCCAGGGCGAGGCGGTCACCGCCGTGGAGTTCCTCTTTTCGACGACGCCGCCGACGCTCTCCGCGCTCGTGCTCTTCGGGCTCGGGGCCGGCCTGTACCGGGAGGAGGACATGTTCACCCAGCGCGCCATCCCGCTGAAGGTGCTCGACGCCCTCGCCGGGCGGATCCGCCGGCGCTGGCACGTCGCACTCGTCAGCGCCCTGCTCCTGCCCTTCGTCTTCGTCGCCGAACTGCTGGCCATCGCCCTGCTGTTCGCCCTCGGCCAACTCTCGATCCCCCTCGTCCTGGTCTTCGTCGCCCTCGTCGAGGAGGCCGCCAAGAGCCTCCACGTCTACGCCGGCTACGTCCACGGCCGGTTCGACCACGGGCTCCGGACTGCCGTGGTCCTCGGCGCCCTGAGCGGATTCGGGTTCTTCGTCGGTGAGAAGCTTACCCTCCTGGCCCAGCTCGTCGGGCTCCAGGACCTCGCCGTCGGCGAGGCGGCCCTCACGACGGGTATCGTCTCCGGACCGGTGCTCCTGGCCTTCCTCCTCGCGCCGCTCGTCCTCCATACGGTGACGGCGAGCATCTCTGCGCTGGGCGCGCGCCGGGGTCGGCGGGGGTACGCCATCGCGCTCGGCGCGGCGGTTTTGGTCCACCTCGGGTACAATCTCACGGTGGTGGGTCTCGGTGTCTAGGATCGCCCGGCGGCTATTGTCAAGCCTCGGCCGGCGGCTGGTCTCCGCCCTCGGTCGGATCTCCGGGGATCCCCGAGTCACCATCGCAAAGCGGGACGTCTCCTCGCTGGGCCGGGAGAAGACCATCGTCCTTGCCTTGCTCATCCAGCTGTTCGTCGCGGCCTTCTCCTCGTTCCTGGTCGTCGGCCTCACGTCCCTCTACGACCCGGCTGCAATCGCGAACGAGGGTGTCGACGTCGGCATCACTGGCGAGGCGAGCGACGAACTCGTCGCGGCCGCGCGGGAGACGCGGGGAACGGTCCCATTCGACTTCGAGTCCCGAGAGGCTGCCATGGACCGGTTCCACAGAGGCGATCTCGACGCGGTCCTCGAGGCAGAGTACCTGCCACAGGAGGGGGGCGGGAGAGGCATCCAGGTCGGTGCCGTCGCCCCCGGGGGGACCTTCCAGACGACCTTCGTTGTCGTCCAGCTCCGGCGCGTCCTCTCCACGCTCGAACGCACCGAGCGCATCGAGCGCCGGGCCAGCCTGGACTTCGACACCTTGCCGCTGCCCGATCCGGTCGACGCGAGTCCCTACTTCGGGTTCACCTACACGATTTTGGTCCCGCTGTTGTTGTTCCTCCCGCCCTTCATCAGCGGCTCCGTCGCGGTCGACGTGTTGACCGAGGAGATGGAACGGGGCACGCTGGAACTATTGCGCGTCGCGCCGGTCTCTCTCCTCGACGTCGTGGAGGGCAAGGCCATCGGCATGATCCTCATCGCGCCCCTCCAGGCGGGACTCTGGCTCGGCCTCCTGGCACTCAACGACATCGCGGTGAGCAACGTCATCCCGCTGCTGGTGCTCGTCACCGCCATGGCAACTGTCGTGACAGTGCTCGGCCTCTCGCTGGGCCTCCTGACCGGGGACCGCCGGCAGGCCCAATTGCTCTACTCCGTGCTCGCGCTTCTGGTCTTCGGGGCCACCATCGCCCTGCCCGAGCACCCCGCGACGACCGTGGCAAAACTCGCCGTCGACAGTCCGACCGCGACGACCTTCTTCCACGTCGCCGGGTTCGCGGCCGTCGCCGTCGGTGCCTCCGTCCTCGTCCGGGCCGTCGTGGGGCGGGTCGACCCCGAGCGGTTCTGAGGACTTCGCTCCCGGGGTTTGGGGGGAGGCGGAACTCGAGCAGCCCGTCTCCCTCGCGAGCCACCCGGAGTGGGAACGGTTTTGGCCGGGCCGTGCGTGCCACAGTCTATGGAGTACACCACCCTCGGACGGACGGGCATGGAGGTCAGCCGCATCTGTCTGGGCTGCATGAGCTTCGGGACGCCGGAGTGGCGCGAGTGGGTCCTCGACGAGGAGGAGAGTCACGAGATCATCGACCGGGCCATCGACCTCGGCATCACGTTCTTCGACACCGCGAACATGTACTCGACCGGCGAGTCCGAGCGGATTCTCGGCGACGCTCTCGAGGGACGGCGCGAAGCCAACGTGGTCGCCACGAAGGGCTTCTTCCGGATGGACGAGGACAACCACCACTCGGGTGGTCTCTCGCGGAAGGCACTCGAGCAGGAACTCGCTGCGAGCCTGGATCGATTGGGGATGGACACGGTCGACCTCTACCAGATCCATCGCTGGGACGACGAGACGCCCATCGAGCAGACCCTGCGGACCCTCGACGACGCCATCCGGCGGAACCAGGTTCGGTACCTGGGGGCCTCCTCGATGTGGACGTACCAGTTCGCGGCGGCACTCCACGCGAGCGAGCGCCTCGGTCTCGACTCGTTCCTCACGATGCAGAACCACTACAACCTCCTCTACCGGGAGGAGGAACGCGAGATGCTCCCCTTCTGTGAGCGGGAGCACGTGGGCGTCATCCCCTGGAGTCCGCTGGCCCGAGGTTACCTCGCTCGCCCAGCCGACGAGTTCGAGGCGACCACACGCGGAGAGACCGACGAGTACGCGAAAGACCACCCTTATTTCGAGGGGAAGGGCCGCGAGATCAACGAGCGCGTCCAGGAACTGGCCGACGAGAAGGACGCCACCATGGCCCAGATCGCGCTTGCCTGGCTCTTCCACCGGGAAGTCGTGGACGCCCCAATCGTCGGCACCACGAGCGTCGAGCACCTCGAGGAGGCCGTCGCTGCCCTCGACATCACGCTGTCGGAGAGCGACCAGGAGTGGCTCGAGGAGCCCTACGAACCGGTGAGCGTGAGCGGGCACGAGTAGCCGAGCCACTCGGAGACGAGCCAACCGAAGGCTACCATGGCCGGACCCTCGCCGCCGGCGTCGACGGCACCTCGCGTCGACGGCACACAGATACCTCCCGCCCGCCCCCACCGCCGCCTCGTCCGGCTGGCCGTTGCCCGTACTGCCGGCTGGCAGTTGCCCGTACTGCCGGCTGGCAGTTGCCCGT